>JBBKVJ010000323.1:0-7843 GCA_037968375.1 Paracoccaceae bacterium
GCCCAGATAGCGCATCACGTATCCGACCCCGCCCGCGATCAAGACGAGGTAGAGATCGAAAAGCGTGTTGTCGATCGAGTAGATGCCAGAAAAGATCAGCGCATAGATCGCCGCCATCAGATAGGGTTTGGGCCGGTTCACCAGCCAGATCGCCGGCGTCAGGATCAGCATGCCGAGGAACAAGAGAGACAGGTTGGCGACAAACAAACCGGCAAAAAGGCCATAGACGAAATCTGGGTGTTTCTCGAACAAAAGCGGGCCCGGCTGCAAGCCGTGGATCAAGAGCCCGCCCAGCAGGATCGCGGTCGAGTTCGACCCCGGGATGCCGAACGACAGCATCGGCACCAGTGCGGTGCACGCAACAGTGTTGTTGGCGCTTTCGGGTGCGGCGACGGCCTCGGGTGATCCTTTGCCGAACTCCTCCGGTGTCTTCGACCAGCGCTTTGCCTCGTTATAGGCCATGAAGGCGGCAATCGAACCACCCGCACCCGGCATGCAGCCCTCGAAGACGCCGATCCCCGATCCGATCAGTTGCGGACGTCGAAGGCGCCGCATCATCGCCCAGTTCGGCAGACGGATGGTCATCTGACGGTTGGCGACAGCCTGCAATTCAGGTTTTCCGGCCTGCACCAGAAGTTCCGACACCGCAAAGACCCCGACCATCACAAGAATGAAGGGTATGCCGCTGAGAAGTTCCGGGGTGCCATAGGTGAACCGGTTGACGCCGGATACAGGGTCGGTGCCGACGGTGGCAATCATCAGGCCGATCACGCCCGCCATCAGGCCCTTGACCAGAGACCCCGAGGACAGCGACGCGATGACGCTGAGACCGAGGATGCCGAGCGAGAAATAGGCGGGCGGGGTAAAAAACAGCGCGACCGAGGCCAGCGGCTTGGTCAGCAGGACGAGGCACAACAGCCCGATCATCCCGCCGATCACGCCCGAGACCAGCGAAATGCCAAGCGCCTCGCCACCGCGGCCCTGCTTTTGCATCTCGTAGCCGTCGATGGCGGTCGCGGCGGCGGCGTTGGTGCCGGGCGTGCGGATCAGGATCGCTGGGATCGACCCGCCGTATTCAGCGCCGACATAGGTCGAGGCCAGCAGAACGATCGCCGGGATCGGGTCCATCGTGTAGGTGAACGGCAACAGCAGTGCCATCGCGATTGACGGTGAAATGCCGGGCAGCGCACCGCCGAGGATGCCCCAGATCACCCCGCCCATCGCGGCAAAAACCGCAGGCGTTGTCGTCAGAGCCGACCATGCGTAACCGAGAGCTTCCATGTGTTCTTACCTGGTCATGGCCGTTGGGGCGTCATCCGCCCAGAAACGGCCCAATAATGGCACCGGCAGGCAGCTTGATGCCGAGAAATTCCACGAAAAGAAGGTGAAAGGCGACCCCTCCGATCGCCGCGACCAGCAGTGTCTTCACCGAAAAGCTGGCCCCGATATAGAGCGAGGCGATCAACAGCAGCGCCGCGACCGTCAATGCGTAGCCAACGTAGGGAAGGACGAGCAGAAAGGCGACACCGATGGCCAGCATTCCGATCGCGCGCCAGTGCGGATGCGGCCCGTCTTTCGCTGGCTTTTCAACCGGCTGAGCGACACTCTTGCGGCGCGACAGGAAACTTGCAAGCAGCGTCCGGGCGATCAGGATCAGGGCCAAGACACCCAGCGTTACGGCAAGCGTCTTCGGCAGACCCGCAGCACCGATGCCATCGTCAAGCGGGCTGGACCTGATCTTACCGGCCTCCCACCAATAGACGGCCGCGACGACAAGCATCACGATGCCGATCCAGAAATCGCGCGTCGCAAAGCTCATCGCCCGTCTTCCCTCCCGACCTGTCGGCGTCACTCTTCGACGATGCCGTATTCCTTGAAGAACGCTTCCTGATCGGCGGCAAATTCTTCGAGGAACTGGTCGTAATCACCGTGCGCCAGGAACATCGGAACAAGGCTTTGCGCCTCGTACCAGGCCTTGAACTCGGCGTCCTCGAGGACGCCCTGAAGGGCCGTTTCCCATTTTTCGTAGATTTCGTCGGGCAGGCCCGCTGGCCCTGCGATGCCACGGAACTTGTTGACGACCAGATCGATGCCCTGCTCGGTGGCGGTGGGCACATCGGGGAAATCGCTCAGACGTTCCTTGGTGTAGGTCGTGATCAGACGCACCTCGCCAGCCTCAAGCTGGGCCGACAACTCTTGAATCTCGCCGATGCCCAGGGCCACGGTGCCATTGAGGACCGAGATCAGCAATTCACCGCCGCCGTCATGGGTCAGAACCGGAGATGTCACCCCGGTCAAAGCCTTGAACTTTTCCATCACCTGTCGGTCAAGCGAGCCCGGCGTGGTGACGCCAAACACCACCGATCCGGGATCAGCGATGGCCGCCGCGACAACCTCGGTCATATTGGTGAACGGGCTGTCGGCGGCGACATAAACGACCTGCGGGTCCAAAAACACGTTCGCGACGCCGCCAAGGTCCTTGTAGGTATATTCCGGTTCGCTCAGCAGCGAGGTGTTGATGAACGTCGGCGTGGTGCCGTAGAAGATCGACCCGTCCGCAGGCGACGTGGCAAGTTTCGCCATCGCCTTGGCGCCGGAACCGCCCTGCACGTTCTCGACCACGAAGTTGGCGCCCAGATAGGTGCCGAGATACTTCGTCATCTCGCGCAGGAAGACATCGGTGCCGCCGCCTGCGCGCGAATGCGTGATCAGCGTGACCGTGTCGTGCGGATAGTCCTGCGCCGAGACGGGCGCAGTAAGCAGTGCGGTGGTGGCGAGTGCGGCGAACGTGCCGGCCACAAATTTTCTGATATCTGGCAACATCGAGACCTCCCATTGATGTCGGATGCGCGATCGTCGAACGCCGCGCTTGATGGCTGACGGTCTCAATTGAACAGTCAATTGTCAACTGCCAACATTTTTGAGAGTGTCCATCTCAGACGCAAAATTGAAACGTGGGGGGCGAGGATGACTATCACGGAACAGGTGGCCGCATATCTTGCCGCTGTGGCGGATCGTCCGTTGCCGGACGAGGTCGCCAGCAAGACAAGGCTGCATCTCGTTGACAGCCTGGCCGCGATGATCAGCGGAACAAGGCTGCGGGCGGGCCAGCGCGCGGCTGTTTTTGTGGCCGGTCACGGCGGATCAGGCCCCTGTCTGTTGCCCGGAACCGATCAGGTGACCGATCCGGTAAACGCAGCGTTTGCAGGCGGGATGGCGGCCCATGCCGATGAGACCGACGATTCCCATCTGAGTGGCAGGTTTCATCCCGGTTGCGCGGTGGTGCCGGCAGCACTTGCCGTGGCCGAGGCAAGAAGGCTGGGCGGCACCGCCCTACTGCGCGCCATTGCGGCTGGCTATGACATCGGGGCACGCTCGACGATGGCGCTTGGGTTTTCGGCACCCAGAAGCGGGACACATTCGACCCATTGCCTGGGGGCAAATTTCGGCGCGGCGGCGGCGGCGGGCGTTCTGGCCGGTCTGGACGCGGCAGGGGCAGAAAGCCTGTTGTCCTACGCCACGCAACAGGCGTCAGGCATCGCCTACTGGCAACGTGACGTCGACCATGTCGAAAAGGCCTTTGACTTTGGCGGCATGGGGGCGCGAAACGGGGTTTTCGGGGCTTTGTTCGTCGCCAGCGGTGCCAGCGGCGTGCGCGGATCGCTGACCGGCGACACCTCGTATCTCAGCGCATTTGCCGAGAACGCCCTGCCCGAGGCGCTTGTCGATGGCCTGGGCACACGGTTCGAGATCATGGGCGCGTCGATCAAGAAATGGTGCGTGGGGTCGCCGATACAGGCGGCGCTCGATTCGGTGATGGCGCTGATCGACGAGGGCAATCTGCAGGCCAGCGACGTGGCAGCGATACGCGCGACCATGCCCGACGACCGCTTTACCATCGTCAATAATCGCGACATGCCGGACGTGTGCCTGCAACATCTGCTGGCGCTTGCCATCGTCGATCGCGGCGTGACATTCGCCTCCAGTCATGACGCCGGGCGGATGCGCGACCCCGCCATTCTGGAAGTTCGCGCGAAAATCGAGGCGATCCCAAGTGCCGAGCTGACCGTTGCCCGCCCCGCGCGTCAGGCCATCATCGAGATTGATACTACCCACGGCCGCCGCCTGTCGCACCGGACCCGCGCCGTTCTGGGCACCCCCGACAACCCGATGTCCGAGGCCGAGATCGAGGACAAGGCGCGCGATCTGATGGCCCCGGTGCTGGGCCTGGACAAGACCGGCCGGCTGATCGCCGCCCTGCGCGACATCGAATGTGTGCGCGACATCCGCGAACTGCGCCCGCTGATGTCGCTGTCGGGCTAAGGTCAGGGCAGGTACAGCCCGCCCGAGACATGCACCGTCTGGCCGGTCATGAAGCGCGCATGCGGCAGGCACATGGTCACGATCATGCCGGCCGCCTCTTCGATATCGCCCTCGCGCCCCAACAGGATCTTCACGCCGGTCTCGGGCGACGCGCCGGAGGTGGCCGACCGCTGGCCGCCGATCTTGCCGGGCACGACACAATTGGCGGTGATGCCACGGTCGGCAAATTCGACCGCGATGGCCTTGGTCAGACCGACCAGCCCGGCCTTGGCCGCACAGACATGCGCGCGTTCCTTGGCACCCAGATGCGCGGTCATGCCGCCGATGCTGACGATCGTGCCGCCGCCGTGTTCCAGCATCACCGGGATCGCACCCCGGCACATCAGGAACGCGCCCTCCAGGATGACCGAGTTGATCTCGCGCCACTCGTCCAGCGACATCTCCAGAAATGGCTTCTGACGGCGAATCGCGGCGTTGTTGATCAAGACGTCGATCCGGCCATGCGGCGCTTTCGCTTCAGCAATCATACGCGCGACATCCGCCTCGACCGTGACATCGCCCATCACGACGGTCGCGGATCGCCCAAGCGCGCGGATCTCATCGGCGACCGCGTCAATCTCATCGCGGGCGGCGCGCGCGGTGATGACAAGATCGGCGCCGTGCCGTGCCAGCCCAAGCGCTGTCGAGCGTCCGATACGCCGCGAGGCACCGGTCACCAGCGCGACCTTGCCTTCAAGACTTTCCATTGGCGACGTGATCGTCATACGTAACCCTCCCCCGGTTCATTCTCGCGCGCACCATGCGAGGTCGGAAGGCAATCGTCAATTGTTGACAGTTTACCGACGCGGTGGGACTGTCGCCCCGATCACGGGCGCGAGGCGGGCAATTGAACGGCACGAATGACACGATTTCAGAGCGGTTCTCGCAGTTCCTTGACGATCTGACCCCCGACGCCTTGCCCGGACCGGTGTCCGACATCGTGGTCCGCGATCTGATCGACGCGACCGGGCTGTGTCTGGCGGCGCGCAAGACCGACTATATCGCGCAGGTGCTGGCAAGCCTCGACGCTTCGGGGCCCTGCACAGCCATCGGCCACGACATTGCGCTTGATGCCGCCGGTGCGGCGCTTGTGAACGGTGTCGCGATTCATGGCGAGGATTTCGACGACACACTGGAAGGGGCCCCGATCCGGGTCGGCGCGATGGTGATCCCTGCCGTGCTGGCGGTGGCCGAGCGATTTCAGCTGTCGGGTGCGCGCACACATCTGGGGATCGCGGCGGGGCTTGAGGCGGTCTGTCGTCTGAACCATGTTGCCGCCGGGCACATGCACCGGGCGGGATTTCATCCGGTCAGTATCATCGGCACGCTAGGTGCTGCGGCTGGCGCGGGCGTGGCGCTTGGGCTGGACCGTGACCGGATGGCGGCGGCGTTCGGCATCGCGGCCAGCTTTTCGTCGGGCATTCTGGAATATCTGACCGATGGCGCCTGGACCAAGCGGTTGCATCCGGGCTGGGCCGCGCAGTCGGGCCTGCGCGCGGCGCTGATCGCCCGGCAGGGATTTTTCGCGCCGCGCACCGTCTTTGACGGCCAGCACAACTTTTTCAAGACCTTCGCGCCAACCGCCACGCCTGACTATAGCCACCTGACAGAGGGCCTGGGCGCTGACTGGTACATGACCCGGATCGTGTTCAAACCCTATGCCTGCGGCACGATGATCCATCCTTATATCGACTGCGCCCGCGCTCTGGCCCGCGACGGCATCAAGGCCGACGCCATCCGCGCCATCGAATGCGCCACCGGCGAGGGTCTTGTGCATCGCCTTTGGGAGCCGCTGGCCGCCAAGCACAGGCCACCGTCGGGCTATGCTGCCAAGTTCTCGATGCCGTTCTGCATGGCGCTGGGGTTTTACGAAGACGACGCCGGGCTGGCGCAGTTTGCCGACGCCAAGGTCGGCCAGGCACATCTGCTGGCGCTTGCGGAAAAGATCACCTACCGGATTGATCCTGCAAACGAATATCCAAAAAATTACACCGGAGACATGAAGGTCACGCTGATCTCCGGCGAGGTGCGCAGCTATCACCAGCCGCACATGCGCGGTGGTCAGCACGAGCCGCTGAGCGATGCGCAGATCGAGGCGAAATTTCGGGCCAACGCGGCCTATGGCGGCTGGTCGGAGGACCGCGCCAGCACGCTCTTGCGCTTCTGCAAGGCGTTAGGACAGGCCGCGGGCGTGGCAACGCTTGCGACATTCCGGGGTTGAAAATGAAAGAGAACAGATGACCGATATGACGTGCTCGGACCGTATTGCCGGCTGGATCGCGGGGCTTTCGCTGGCCGACATTCCCGACGCCGCACGGATTGCCGCCGAGGATACGGTGATCGACACCGTGGCGCTGGCCATCGCGGCACTTGACACCGATTACGGCACGGCGGTGCGGCGTGCTTTCGGCCTGCCGGGCGATATCGCCGTCTGGGGTCTGGCGCAGGGCGCGGATATGGTCGGCGCCGCCGTCATCAACGGCACCTGCGGTCATGGCGAGGATTACGACAACACGTTCGAGGGCTGCCCGGTGCATTCCGGCGTCGTCATCGTGCCCGCGATCTTTGCGGCGGCGCAGGCGATGCGGCTGTCGAACGCCGATACCGCAAAGGGTCTTGTCGTCGGCATCGAGGTTGCGAACCGGCTGGGTGTGGTCTCGGGCAAGGGTGTGCACAGTGCGGGGTTTCACCCTACCGCGATCCTCGGCACGATGGGTGCGGCCGCTGGCGTGGCAGCAGCGATGGGGCAGTCTGCGGCGCAGATCCGCGACACGCTTGGCGTCGCCGCGTCGATGTCGGCGGGGATCATCGAATACCTTGCCGACGGCAGCTGGACCAAGCGCATGCATGCCGGATGGGCGGCGCAATCGGGCATCCGCGCCGCACAGATGGGCGCTGCGGGATTTCGCGGGCCGGGCACGGTCATCGAAGGTGTGCACGGCCTTTACGCGGCGTTCGCGCCGTCGATCACACCGGATTTCACCCCCCTCACCGAAGGCTGGGGCAGCCATTGGGAGGCCGCACGGGTGGCGTTCAAACCCTATGCCTGCGGAACCATGACCCAGCCGTTCATCGATTGCGCGGTCCGGATGAAAGCCGCAGGTGTCAATCCCGACGATATCGTCGCGATCACCTGCGAGGTCGGCGAGGGCACGGTTCATCGCCTTTGGGAGCCTTTGGCGACAAAGCGCAAGCCGCCGACAAGCTACGCCGCCAAATTCTCGTCGCCCTATACGATCGCGGCGGGGCTGTTGCATGGCGACGCCGGTCTGGCGCAGTTCACCGACACCGCCGTCCGCGATCCAGAGGCGCTGAGGCTGGCCGCCAAGATCAGCTACGTGATCGACCCGGACAACGATTATCCGAAGAACTATTCGGGCCATATTCGCGCTGAAATGAAGGACGGCCGCGTCATCGAGGAGCGGCAGGCGCAGATGCGCGGCGGCACAAGGGATCCGATGGCGCGCGCGGACATTCTGGC
>JBBKVJ010000324.1:0-6388 GCA_037968375.1 Paracoccaceae bacterium
GGTAGCAGTGATTGCGCCGACGACACTTCTGGCGCGGCAACATGCCAAAAGCTTTGCCGAGCGGTTTCGCGGATTTCCGTTCAAGATCGGGCGCTTGTCACGCTTTGTTCCAGTGCGCGAGGCCGAGGAGACGAAAAAGGGCATGACCGATGGATCGGTCGATATCGTGATCGGCACCCATGCGCTTTTGGCCAAGGGCATCAAGTTCAAGACCCTCGGCCTGTTGATCATCGACGAGGTGCAGCGCTTTGGCGTCACCCACAAGGAGCGCCTGAAGGAACTGCGCACCGACATCCACGTCCTGACCCTGACCGCCACGCCGATCCCGCGCACCCTGCAACTGGCGCTGTCGGGTGTCCGCGACCTTTCCCTTATCGCCACGCCACCGGTCGACCGGCTGTCGATCCGCACCTATGTCAGCGAATTTGACACCGTGACGATCCGCGAGGCGCTGTTGCGCGAACATTATCGTGGCGGACAGTCGTTCTACGTCGTGCCCCGGATCAGCGATATCACCGAGATCGAGGGCTTTTTGAAGCGCGAAGTGCCTGAGGTCAGCTATGTAATCGCTCATGGCCAGATGGCGGCGGGCGAGCTGAATGAGCGGATGAATGCCTTTTACGACGGCAAATACGATGTCCTTCTGGCCACCAGCATCGTCGAATCCGGCCTCGATATCCCGACCGCCAACACGATGGTCATCCACCGCGCCGATATGTTCGGCCTGGCCCAGCTCTACCAGATCCGGGGCCGGGTGGGCCGTGCCAAGACCCGCGCCTATGCGTTCCTGACCACCAAACCGCGGCAAAAACTGACGGATACCGCCGAAAAACGGCTGCGCGTGCTGGGCAGCCTCGACACGCTGGGGGCTGGGTTCACCTTGGCCAGCCAGGACCTGGATATCCGGGGCGCCGGCAACCTGATCGGCGAGGAACAATCGGGCCAGATGCGCGAAGTCGGCTACGAGTTGTACCAGCAGATGCTGGAAGAGGCGATCTCGCGGATCAAATCGGGCGAGCTGGAGGGCCTCAGCGACGAAGGTGAATGGTCGCCCTCGATCAATCTGGGTGTGCCGGTGCTGATCCCCGAGGAGTATGTGCCCGATCTGGACGTGCGCCTCGGCCTCTACCGCCGCCTGTCGAACCTGACGACGAAGGTCGAGCTGGAAGGCTTTGCCGCCGAGCTGATCGACCGCTTCGGCACCCTGCCGCGCGAGGTCAACACGCTCCTCCTCGTCGTGCGGATCAAGGCCGAATGCAAAAAGGCCGGGATCGCGCGGCTGGATGCCGGGCCAAAAGGCGCCACGGTGATGTTCCACAACGACAAATTCGCCAATCCGGCGGGTCTGGTCGAGTTCTTGCAGGCCGAAGGGGGCACCGCGCGGGTCAAGGACAACAAGGTGATCCTGGCGCGCGATTGGACCAAGGACGGTGACAAGATCAAGGGTGCCTTCGCCATCGCCCGCGATCTGGCCAGACATAACGTCAGGCAGGCCGTCGCGGCGGGGTAGGGCGCACAGTGCCGCAAGGCGCGTTCTACCGACCGTCCTTGGTATTCCGGCCTAGTGGCCGTGGACAAACCGCCCATAGCTGCCTTGCGAGAATACCAGTGGCGCGCCCTCGCTGAACGCCGCCTCCAGCACTTCGCCAAGAATGATGACGTGATCGCCGGCATCATGTGCCGCGATACGGGCACAGGCAAACCGCGCCAGACAGGTGTCAAGCATTGGCACTCCGCCCGGCCCGGTCCGATGCGAGATACCGTCGAAATCCTGCCCGTGGCGGACGAAATGCGCCGCAAGATCGCGCTGATCCTCGGCCAGAACATGCACCGCGAAATGCGTAGCCTCGGTGAAAACCGCAAACCGCGACGAGGATTTGGCAGGCGACCACAAGATCAGCGCCGGGTCCAGCGACACGCTGGCAAAGCTGTTGGCGGTGATCCCCAAGGGTCCGTCAGGGCAATCGCAGGTCACCACCGCAACCCCCGTCGCAAACCGCCCCAGCGCATCGCGCAGAGCGCGGGCGCTGTCCGGTCCGGGGGTGACTACTTTCATCTCAAGGCTCCTCGCGACGCTGCCATCCATCTAGGAACCTCACGGCCCAATGCCAGCGTGTAAAGCCCGAACCACGTCCCGCGGTCGATCGCCACCTTCAGCGCAGCCGACAGCGTGGCGTGATGGCCAGCGTATCGGTGCCCATTATCGACAGGATGCGCCCCGGATGCGCCCCGGATGCGCCAAGAACCAAGCCACCGCTACGGCCGCATGAACGACGCCCAAAGCCGCGATGATTTGTTTAAGAGCATCGCGCAAGGCGTTGGAAGAGTTTGCGAAAAGCGCACCGCCAACGAAGGGCGATCAGGCCATCGGATTGAGGCCGCGTACCTGCAGAATGACGATGTCGCCGTTGGAAAACCCCTTATGCCCGCGACGCCTCAATCTGGTTGGTGATCAGCGTCCGGGACGATAAGGGGTTGGCGCCAGTGAGTTCGAGCGGCCGAACGTCGTACCCGCCCGGAGTATAGGGCAAAGCCCGCCGGGGTCGCCATTGGTGCGCCATTGGTCCGCGCGCCAAAGGCGACGCTGGCCGCCCCGTCACGCCGCAGGCGTGCCTACAACAGCACGACGATCAGCCGCTGCCCCGTGGTGCGCCGTCCCGCCATCCGGCCCAGGCATAGGCCAGCCGCAGCAGCGGCAACCGCAGGCGCGGCATCGGAAACCGGGCAGGCGGCGTTGCCAGAACGGCGGGCAGGCGCAGATCCATTCCCGCCATCATCCTGCCCACCTCATGCCCGGCCAGCGAGGCGGTGGACACGCCGTTGCCATGCCAGCCGAACGCGGCGAACAGCCCCGCCGCATCCGGCACCGGCCCGGCATAGGGCGTCAGCGATCCGGTCAGGCAGACAAGGCCCGACCACGCCCGTTCAGTCTCGACCTGCGTCCACTCGGGAAATAGCGCCTCAAAATGCCGCCGCGCCCCGGCCAGCACCTTGGCCTCGGCGCGTGGATCGGCGGACAGACCGCCGCGCATGCCGAAGAGGAACCGGTTGTCGGGCAGAAGGCGGAAGTAATGCAGCAGGTGGCGGCTGTCATAAGCCATGCGCTGGCTGGTCCAGCCCTGCGCCTGCCGTTCCGCTGCGCTCAGCGGTCGGGTGACCAGGATCACCGACATTGCAGGCAGGGTCCGCCCGCCGATCCACGGCGGCAGATTTTCGCTGGAATATCCGTTTGTTGCGATCAGAACCTGAGGTGTTTTCAAGGCACCTCGCGCAGTGACAACCCGCCAGCCACCCCCGACGCGGCTGAGCGCTGTGACGCCGCTGTTGCCATAGATGCGCACGCCCGCAGCCTTGACTGCCGCCGCCAGCCCGAGCAGGTATTTCATTGGGTGCAGTGGAAAGCCCACCGGATTGATCGCGGCGCCAAAACCCGCCGTTGTCGCAAGACCCTCATCGCGCAGCCCTGTCTTCGGCACGAGGCGGGTGCCCACGCCATAAAGCGCGGCGCGCGTCTGCGCCGCACCCTGCATCGCGCCCCAGGCCGCCTCGGAATGCGCCAGACAGACCTCGCCCGCCGGACCCTTTTCGGCGTCGATCCCGCTTGCCCGCAGCACCTCGGCCACATGCGCCACCGCCGCCTGCTGAAAGCCGTGAAACGCCTGCGCCTCATCGCGACCGAACCGCCGCACCAAAGCCTTATCCGACAGTTTTGCCCCGCCCATGCAGCAAAACCCGCCGTTGCGCCCCGACGCGCCCCAGCCGGGTTGACCGGCGTCCAGCACGACCGCCTCGCGCCCCGCCTCGGCCAGAGCCAGCGCCGCCGACAGCCCGGCATAGCCAGCGCCGATCACCACCGCATCGACCGTCGTATCGCCCTGCCACGCCGGGCAGGTCGGCGCCGATGCCGTGGCGCGCCAATGGCTGTCGGGCCAGACCGAGGTATCGTAGGCTGAGGCGCCATAAAGCCGGTTCATGACTTGCAGAAGGCCCTGCAAGACGCCACGCAGGCAAGTGTTTTTCGACGCGGAGCGCTTGAAAAACCCCGCCGCCCGCGCGAGTGTCGCCACTGGATCGCAGGAGGGTGAATGATGGCGCTGGAAGACGCAAAATCCGAGGTCGACGGGGCCTTTACACGGCAAGACCGCAAGGGGCTGGCGTTCGAGAACGCTTTTGGTGGCGCCACCAGCTTTCTGCGCCGCCGCTATTCCAAGGACCTCGGCGGTGTCGATCTGGCGATCACCGGCGTGCCTTTCGATCAGGCCGTGACGCATCGCCCCGGCACCCGCTTTGGCCCGCGCGCGATCCGCGAAGCCTCGGTGCTGCAGCCCTACGACCCGCCCTACGGCTGGGGTTTTGACCCGCTCAGCGACTTTGCCGTGGTCGATTACGGCGATATGGCGTTCGACTATGCACGGGTCGCCGACTTCCCCGACACTCTGACCCGGCATATCGCGGGCATTCTGGGGCAGGGGCCGGGCACGATCACGCTGGGCGGCGACCACTACATCACCTATCCGATCCTCAAGGCCTATGCGGACAAGTTCGGGCCGATCTCGGTGATCCAGTTCGACGCGCATTCCGACCTTTGGGCCGATGACGACCTGACCCGCATCGACCACGGCACGATGATGTACAAGGCGGTGAAGACCGGCCTCGTCGATCCGAAAACATCCGTCCAGATCGGCATCCGCACCGAATGCGACGATTACCTCGGCGTGCAGGTGATTGATGCCCGCGAGGTGCACGAGAAGGGCGCAGCGGCAGCGGTGGCCAAAGCCAAGGCGATCGTGGGCGACCGGCCCGCCTATCTGACCTTCGATATCGACGCGCTGGATCCGGCCTTCGCCCCCGGCACCGGCACACCGGTCTGGGGCGGTCTGGCCAGTTGGCAGGCGGCGGCTTTGTTGCGCGGGCTGGCGGGGATAAACCTTGTTGGCGGCGATGTGGTTGAGGTCAGCCCGCCCTATGACACTACCGGCGCCACTGCGATTGCGGGCGCCCATGTGGCGATGGAGCTTCTCTGCCTATACTGTTGGAACAAAAGAATAAATGTCTAGCTCCTGTATTTTCTGGGTTCTGGTCATCGTGGTGGCCTCATCGCTGCTGGCGCTGGCCTTCTACATCCGCCTTGTGCCTGCCGATCCGGACATATGGCATCTCAACGAACGCGCGCCAGCGCCGGGCAATTATTCATCGGCAGGGGGATTTCTGGCGGTCCGCACGCTTGATGGCCCTGCGGCGCGGGCGCTGGCACAGGCGGATGCGCTGATCCTGACCGCGCCGCGCACGACCTGGTATGCCGGCAGCCTTGCCGAAGGCCGGGTCACCTATGTCACACGCTCGTCGCTCTGGGGGTTTCCCGACTACACCACCGTCTGGACCGAAGGCAGCGCAGCACCGATCATCGCGTTTCACGGGCGCGCCCGGTTCGGCAGCAGCGACATGGGTGTCAACCGCGCCCGGATCGAGGGCTGGCTGGAAGAGTTGGGGCTGACGCGGCCCGACGCCGGGACTTGACCCGGCACGCGCGGCGCGGCATCCCCCGCGCATGCTTCCAGAAGATCGCCTGACCCAGATCACCCAGCGCTTCCAGTTCGTGGAGGCAAAGATGGCGTCTGGCATGGCGACCGGGGATATCGCCGATCTGGGCCGCGAATATGCCGAGTTGAAGCCGGTGGTGGCCGAGATCGAGGAGTATCGCCGCCTGACTGCCGAGATCGCCGAGGCCGAAGCGATGCTGGCCGACCCCGAAATGCGCAGGCTGGCCGAGGACGAATTGCCGCGCTTGCGCGACCGCTTGCCGCAAGCCGAACAGGCGTTGCGTCTGGTGCTGCTGCCGAAAGACGCCGCCGATGCCCGCCCCGCGATTCTGGAGATCAGGCCTGGGACCGGCGGCGACGAGGCGGCACTGTTCGCCGGTGACCTGTTGCGCATGTATCAGCGCCACGCCGAGACACATGGCTGGGGCTTCGATCTGGTGACCCTGAACGAGACCGAGTTGGGCGGCGTCAAGGAGGCGGTGGCCAATGTCACCGGCGCGGGCGTTTTCGCGCGGCTGAAGTACGAATCGGGCGTGCACCGGGTACAAAGGGTGCCCGATACCGAAGCCAGCGGTCGCATCCATACCTCGGCGGCCACCGTCGCCGTTCTGCCCGAGGCGGAAGCGGTCGAAATCGACATCCCGGCCAGCGATATCCGCATCGACACGATGCGCGCCAGCGGCGCAGGCGGCCAGCACGTCAACACCACCGATTCGGCGGTACGTATCACCCACTTGCCCACCGGCATTATCGTGGTGTCAGCGATGAAATCGCAGCACCAAAACCGCGTCGCTGCCATGCAGGTCTTGCGCGCACGGCTGTTTGAAGCTGAGCGTGCGCGTGTTGAT
>JBBKVJ010000325.1:0-21141 GCA_037968375.1 Paracoccaceae bacterium
GTGACCAGCGTGTCGATCTCGCCAAGATCGAAGCCGGTCACGCCGATGTCGAAGCCGAGGTCGTCCACGCCCATGAGCGCCTGCAGTTCTCCGCCAAAAGCTCCTCGTCCCAGCCGGCATTCAGCGCGAGCTTGTTGTCCGCCAGCACATGGGCCCGCTTCTGCTCCGGGGTCATGTGCTCGAGCCGCACGCAGGGCACCTCGGTCATACAGATGAGCCGTGCCGCCTCGACCCGGCCATTGCCAGCGAGGATCGTGTTCGCCGCGTCGATCAGCACCGGGTTCGTAAACCCGAAGGTCCGGATACTCTCGCCGATCTGTTTGAGCTTAACGGGTCCGGGCATTCTTCGCCCAGGGATTGAGGTCGCCAATCGCGACCTCTTCGATCGAATAAGTCATCGCGTGTAATCCTGTATCAGACCCGACCGGAACGCCGAACGGGTAAATGAGCGGGATGCGCCAGTCGGGCGCGTGACATTCGGAATAATGGTGCCGCTGCCTTGCTACAGGGGGCGGGCTTGGTGGAATCCGTTCGGGGTGGCCTGTCCTCAACGGAGGGGCCGTGTCCTTCCTGGTTGTTCCTCGGCGAGTTTTCGGTTTCAGGGGCGGCTTTCTCAGCGGCGCCTTACGCGAAATTGCTCACCGGTCCAACTGCGCTGGCGCAGATTTGGACGACTGAACTCTACCACAAACATGACTTGAGAACACTTCATATTGACATCGTGCACCAAATCGCCACAAGATGTTGTGCCAATGTAACAACGGGCATCAACGCCGATTTTTTCTTGCTGCCCAACGGAACTGTCCCTGATTTGGTCGCTGACTTCCCTGTTTCCTATTGAATTTACCCAGATCGGGGACGCCAGATTCCCTGTTATGCCCTGCAGGGAATCTATCTGCAACACATTGAAAAATCGAGACTATCCAGGGCGAACATTTCCGTACGGCCCGGAAACACTCGGATTTCCCTGCTAATTCCCTGTAAACAGGGATCTTGAGTGCAGAGACCGGATAGCCTCAGACTGTCAGCACTGCCACTTTCCGGATCTGGTGTTTCGGTGTGGTTCGGGCGGCGAGATAATCGTTCAAAATCAATCCCGCCTGATGATGATAGTCGGATCGCATCTGCGGCCGGGCCGAAGATCGGCGCCGGGATCGCGAAGGGCGGCGATCGGCAGGATCGGAACCAATCCGGTTCACCCCGCAGTCATACTCGAAACGCCTAGCGGAATGATCCCGGCATCAGGGTCTTGGGCAGCCACAGGGCAATCTCGGGAACCAGGATGATCAGCAACAGGATCAGCAGCATCGGGATGAGGATGATGACCACGTCGCGCATGACCTGCACGACATTCATCCCGCCGATCGCCGCCGATATCAGCAGACACAATCCATAGGGCGGCGTCACCAGACCGAAGGCCAGCGAGACGATGCCGATGATGGCGAAGACAACGGGATGGATCTCGGCCGCCGTCGCCACCGGCAACAGGACGGTGCCAAGAATGATGATCGTCGGGATCGCGTCGATGAACAGCCCGAAGAACAGGAACAGGCCGGCGATCACCAGTGCGGTGCCGAAACCGCCGAACTCCATCGATGTCATGAAGGTCACGATCAGGCGCGGCACATTGAAGAAGGCCAGCATCCAGCCAAAGGCCGATGCGGTGCCGATTGCGAACAGCGAGATCGAGGCGAAGCGCCCGGTATCATAGAGGATGTGACCCAGGTCGCGGACCTTCACCGTGCGGTAGACGAACATGCCCAGGATCAGCGCATAACCCGCCGCGATGATGGCACTTTCGGTCGGCGTGACGATGCCGCCGACGATGCCGCCGATCACCAGCACCGGGGTCAGCATAGCCAGAAAGGCACCACGCAGGGCCTTCCAGAAGGTGGCAAGCGTTGGCCGACCTGCGGTTGGATAATCGTAGACCTTGGCATAGCCATAAACCGTCGCCATCAGCGCCAGCCCGATCAGGATGCCGGGGATCGCACCGGCCAGAAACAGCGCGCCGACCGAGACCTGCATCACCCCGCCCCAGACCACCATCAAGATGCTGGGCGGAATGATCACGCCCATCACCGACGAACAGGCGGTGATCGCAATGGCAAAGCGGGTGTCATAACCCTCTTTCACCATCGCCGGGATCAGGATCTTGCCGCAGCCTGCGGCATCCGCCGTCGACGAGCCCGAAATGCCGGCGAACAGCATCGAGACGGCGACGTTCACATGGCCCAGGCCGCCCGGCATCCAGCCGGTCATCACTCGCGCCAGTTCGATCAACCGGTCGGTAATCTTGCCCGAGTTCATCAGGTTCGCCGCCAGTAGAAAAAACGGCACCGCCAGCAGGATGAACGAGTTGTAGGACTGAAACATCCGGTCGATCACGATGAACGGCGTCAGCCGGATATCCAGAAGCACAATCGGCACCGTCGCGATACCCAGGGCAAACGCGACCGGCACCCGGATCAGCACCAAAAGCAGAAATCCGCCAACCAGAATGGCGCAGGCGAGGCCGGTTGAGACGATCATGACAGGGCCTTTCCCGAGGCGCGATAGTCGCCTATGGCCTCGGCCAGCCGGTAGAGCGCAAATACCGCCCAGACCGCGCCCGCGATCGGCACCGAAATGAAGGTGACCAGTTTGTTGGCCTGCATCATCACCGAATTCTGCAGCGCGCCGAATTTGGCATACTCGATGCCATACCAGGCGAAGAGCAGCGCAAACGCCGCGATCAGCACCAGCACGACGCCCTTTTGCAGCAGGATCGACAGGGGCCGCCGGGCATCGGGCAGCACCCTTACGTCAAAATGCGTGCCTTCCCAGACCGCAATCATCGAACCGACCATGACGACCCAGACGAAAATGAACGTCGAAAGCTCTTCGGTCCAGAGATAGACCGGGATTAAGCCGGTATAGCGGGCGATCACCTGCATCCCGACCGGGATGGCCAAGGCGGCAACCAGCAGGCCCAGCAAGATCCGCAAACCCTGACAGAACATCTCTAACAATTGCCCCATGCCGATCCCCAGTTCGGTTGGCCGGGCGACCCCCCGGCGCGAAAATGCGCGGCCCCGAGGATGCCCCGGGAACGCGCTGCCTTGGGCCTGATCTACTTGGCGCGGATGGCGCCCAACAGATCGGTGGCACCCAGATCGGCGGCATAAGCATCCTGCACCGGGATCACCATTTCCAGAAGCTGGTCGCGGTTCTCGAATTCCTGGACCTTGAGCTGACCGGCGTCGATCATCTCTTGCAGCTTGATGCCATCCTCGCGGGATTCCAGTTCCCGGCCGAAGGCACCGGCCTCGGTCCCGGCCTCAAGAACGGCCGCCTGCAGGTCTGCGGGCAGCTTGTCGAAGGTCTTGGCGCTCATCACGATCGGGCGCACGGTGATCGTGTGCTTGGTCAGGGTCAGGTTCGGCGCAACTTCGTAGAACTTGAGGTTCTGGATGCTTGCCGCTTCGTTTTCAAAGCCTGCGATGACGCCGGTCTGGATCGCGTTATAGACCTCGTTATAGGCGATGGCCGAGGGGGCCGCGGTCAGTGCCGAGAAGATCTGCGCCTGGATCGGCGCGCCCATGACGCGCATCTTGTGGCCGTTCAGGTCGTCCATGTTCGCGATGGGCGCGCTGGAGATCAGGTTGCGGACGCCACCACCAGTGTAGCCGATGACGCGGATACCGGCCTTGGCCAGCAGTTCATCCTCGAGCGGTTTCAGCACGTCGCTGGACAGCACCGCCTCCCAGTGGGCCTGATCGCGGAACAGGAACGGCATGTCCATCAGCGGGATCGACGGCGCGAAGGTCGCCATGTTGGACGGGGCCATGATCGTATAATCGATGGCGACGCCCTGCTGCAGGAAGGTCACGTAGTCGGACTCGACACCCAACTCGCCATTCAGGCGCAGATCGAACGCGACGTCGCCGTCATATTTTTCGTCGACCAGTTCGGCAAACCGCACCATGGTCTTCGTAAACGCATGATTGTCGTCGAACATGCTGGCGCCGCGCAGTGTGACGTCCTGAGCGCTGGCCGTTGCGACTGTCGCAATCACAGCCCCCAGAATGCTTGCGCCTGTGATCAGGCCCTTGGTGTAAGTCATCAGTGTCATGGTGTCCTCCCTTGAACATGTTGGCGGTGCCGAAGCGCGATCGTGCACCGATTGTTGCATCTCAGCCTAGATGCATCTGGCCGTTTTGCCCGGCCTTCTGCAGTTGGTTACAGAGTCGTCCCTGCGCGATTGGGTAGCAGAATGTATTCTAGTATACCAGTAAAATCCGCGGTCGAAACTGCCCGTGCAGCCGCCCGACGAACGGCACGGCGACGTCGCCGGCGACCTAGCTGAACAGCATGCCGCCGTTGATATCCAAATTTGCCCCGGTGATGAATGCCGACTGATCCGAGGCGAGAAACCACACCAGATTGGCGACATCGTCGGGCACGCCTTCGCGCTTGAGAGGTGCAACATTTGCCACGTGCTTGCGAACCTCGTCCTTGGTGTGGATATTGTGGAAATCGGTGTCGATCATGCCGGGGCAAAGCGCGTTGACCCGGATTTTCGGGCCCAACTCTTTCGCCAACCCGCGCGTCATCGTCATCACCGCACCTTTCGAGGTCGCATAGGCCACCGAGCCCGGACCACCGCCATCGCGCCCGGCCTGACTGGCCAGATTGACGATGGACCCAGATTTCATATGCGGCAGGCAGGCCTTCACCATCATGAAGGTCGAGGTCAGGTTCAGCGACATCACCGCGTTCCAATGCTCGAGCGACATCTCGGGGATGGTCTTGCGGGCAATCAGCCCACCAGCGTTGTTGACCAGAATGTCGACACCGCCAAAGGCCTTGACCGTCGCCCCGACCAGCGCATCGACGCCGACCTGAGCGCTCAGGTCGGCCTGCACGGCGATGGCCTTGCCGCCGTTCGACGTGATCTCGGCCACGGCACTGTCGGCACCCTTGCTGCTGGCATGATAGCTAATCGCGACATTGGCGCCCTCGGCCGCCAGCCGCATCGCGCAGGCGCGCCCGATGTCGCGTCCACCGCCGGTGATAATCGCCGTCTTGCCCTGAAGGTTCATTGTCTGTCCTTTTTTTTCTGAAGTATTGGTTGGGTCAGTGCCTAGGCGCCGACATCGAATGTCTTGGGCACGACGATCCTGAAGCTGCGATCCTCGGCGTCGGTGAAGTAGAGATCGCAGTCGTAGCCCTGATCGTCGAGAAAGCTGAACACCCGGCGCGGGGCGGCCAGCGGATAGGGCACCAGCAGTGTTGCGATGCGGTGGCGGGTGGCCTTTGGGAACCGCGCGGTCAGGCAGGTGCTGACCGGCAGGCCCTTGATCTCGGCCGGGTCGACATCGGCAAAGCCGGTTTCCTGCGTCAGCGTCGGCGTGCCCGCTTCCGACCAGAGGACCTGACCGTAGAACCCGGCGCGGGTGCCCGAATAGCGAAAGGTGGTATCGCCAAGCGTCATCGGTGCGTTGGCGTGCAGCAGCCAATCGATAGCCACCGGCGCATCGGCATCGACCGCATCGACGATGACAAAATAGCTGTCGTTGACGTAATAGACATCACGCAGAACGCTGGTCACTTCCGGGCTGAGCACGCGGTAGGCCTCGGTGGCGTCGCCCTGGATATAAATGTGATCCTCGCGCTTCTCAGCGGTGATCATCCGCCCCGCCGAGCGCATCGCCAGCGCCTTGTCGCGGCCCGCATACTGGCCCTTGCCGTCGATAAGGATCGCGTTCTTCGAGCGCGTCTGGCGGCGCCAGTTCTGGTGCATGGTCGAGTTGAAGGCGACGTAATGCCCCGACTGGATCGCCAGATCCTCGCCAAAGCCCGCAAGACAAAACGCATTCTGATCGCCGTGGCTGTGGCTGATCGAGCCGTAGGGCGAGGACTTCATCAAGAACTGGATGTGGTTTTCGGGATCGGCCATCGCGGTCTGGATCGCGGCCCAGCCGATCCCTTTGAACCAGCGCAGATCGTCGCCCGGTGCGGGCGGTGCAGCCTTCACGATCGGGTAATCGGTGCGGTAGGTCAGCTCGTCGAAATTCAGGTCCCACCAGCCGTAGTTGTAGAACGCCATCTCGGTGCCGGGGTCGTTGCGACGGATTTCGTCGTAATACCACTGATACGCGCCGTTGCCGGTGACGCCCGCGTACTGGCGCAGGTTGTAGCCGATCTTGAGGCAGGGCAGATCGCCCATCGTGCTGTCGTCGCCAAAGGTGGCGCGGCGGGTGTCGGGGGATTTGGTGTACAGCGGGAAATCCCCGGTCTTTTGAAAGAACGGACGCTTATAAAGGTCGATGCCGGTGTAGCTGCGCAGCAGGTTGGCGGCCTCAATCAGATAGGCCATGCCGGTCATCCAGTAATGCGGCCCCTCGGCCCAGCCACCCTGCGCATCGCCCCAGGGCGAATAGACGGTGGCGAGAAAATCGACGGCATAGTTCAGCCAGCCCTCGGCCTCGGGCGCATCGTCGAAAAGCGCTATCGAGGCCGGTACGATCACCGCTGAGACCGCGCGCACGGCGTGGCTGTCGAACGGGAACAGCTGGATATTGGCGTTCTTGATGACGTGGTCGGCGGTCTCGCGGGTGCGGGCAAGTAGGGCGGTGCGGACCGTGCCGCGTTCGGCCTCGGACAACTCGGCATGGAGCCAGTCATAGCCCCAGGCCAGCGCCACGTTCACCCGAAAGCCCCATTCGTCTGTATAGGCGCGCGAGGTGGTGCCAGTCGCGCTCCACGCGGCGGCGGCCAAGAGCCAGTCCTTGGCGCGGGCCAGCATCGCGGCGTCCTTGGTGACATGGCCGCCGATGGCCAGATGGCGGATCGCGTAGATCAGCTCCTGACAATCGATATAGGTTTGTCGCCAGACCGCAGCGATGCGCTTGTGGCCGGGATAGCCTGCGGGCTCGAGCATCACCTTGCGGTCCAGCCACGGGCGAACCGATTTCTCGAAGAACACATCCCAGGTGCAATGCCCGGGATCGTTGGCCAGATCCTTGCGGAATTTCGCGAGGCCCTTCTGGTTCAGCCAAAGGCGCGGATGGCTGCGATCGACCTTGGCGTAGCGCGTGGCGCGCAGCGGCAGCGGTGTCTCGGGCAGGCCCTTGGTGATCTTGAAGCTGCGGCTTTCGCTAAAGGCAGTCGCGGCGGCTTTCGCCTTGGGCGACCAGACCGCGTAGGACCAGTGATATTCGCCCGGCGGCAACGCCTTGTCGGGGGTGAAGAAATTCAGGGTGAGCCCCGGATATTCAAAGGTCTTGGCGGCGGGATAGGTGGGATCGGTGGAGATGCGCAGCACAAACTGCGCCTCGGCCTCGATCACTGGAAGCCACGAGAAACGCGGCGGATTCTCGGTAATGTTGCTGGCCTTGTCCGGCGCATACTGGATGGTCAGACGACCAGCCCTGGGCGCGTCGAGCGACGGTGTGGTGGCAGATTTACTGGTGGCCGTCGACATCGGAGCGGGTTCCTTTTCGGGGGAGTGCAGAGGGGCGCGGCCGTGGCTGGCCGCGCCCTTGGGTCAGGATCGGTCCTTAGCCGCCGTACTGGCGGGCATAGGCCGAGTTCATCACCTCAAGCACCTGGTTGTAGCCAAGCCGGTCAAGCTGCGAGACATAGGCCTCCCAATCGGCCTCAACATCGCCGGTGCCAAGGATCCACGCCTGCTGACGTTCCAGCATGTAGGTCTGGATCGAGGCATAGTATTTGTCGAAGACCGCCTGCTCGTCCTGGTTGAAGGACACGCCGAGGAAATCGGGGATCAGAAGATCGGCCTTGTCGTACATCTCGATGCCGGCAATCGCTTCGGGGCTGGTCCACTGGATTTCATAGCGGTAGTCCTGAAAAAAGCCGCGCTGGATCTGCGCGCCTTCCAGATACATCTGGCTGTTGACCGCCTGATCGCTGGTCAGCACCTCGGGCTTGTAGATCGGCTCGCCGTTGACCATGTCCCAGGTCTTGCCCTCGACCCCGAAGTTCGCAAGGTTGCGACCCTCGGGCGTGAACCAGAAGTCGAAATACTTGATCGTCTCGACCAGATTTTCGTTCTCATAGCTGATCGCCCAACCGTCCGGCTTGATCGGGATGCGGCGATGCTCTTCCATGCGCACGCCCGACACCGAGGCCGGTGGCAGGAACGGCACGAACGAGAAGCCCGGGACCTTGTCCTGCAAGGCGGCGTTATAGCCCGAGGTCGAGGCGAACCAGTCATGCGTCAGACCGCCCAGGTTCTCGGACAGAAGATAGTCGCGCGAACTGGAACCACGGGTAAAGATCTCGGGGTCGATCAGCTTTTCCTCGTACCACTGGGCCAGCTTGGCGATGCCATCGCGGTAGCCTTCGGTGGCATAGGGATGCAGCACCTTGCCGTCTTGCACCATGAAGTCGTGGTAGGTGTCCGAGCCGGATGAGCGGCCATCCCAGAGCGTGACAAAGCGGATCACTTCCTCCCACTGGCGTTCGAACAGCGGGATTTCATCTTTCATCCCGTTGCCGTTCGGATCGCGGTCGCGGAAGGCGACCAGCACGTCGTACAGCTCGTCGACGGTCTCGGGCGTCTCAAGCCCCAGCGTGTCGAGCCAGTCCTGGCGGATGTACCAGGCGCGCCCGAATTTGCCGTCCGGCAGGTAGGGGATGTAATACATGTTGCCGTCATAGGACGAGATCGCCTGACGCAGTTCGGGTCGCGCGTCGAAGAACGCCTTGATGTTCGGCGCATGTTCGTCGATCAGGTCGTTCAGCGGCACGAAGGCGCCTTCGGGGCCATACTGGTTGACGAAGTCCTTGACCCGGTGACCGCCGACGATGTCCGGCAGATTGCCGCCGGCAAGCAGCAGGTTCAGCGCCTCGTTATAGTCGGTGACGTTCTTGCCGGCGGTCTGGTCGATGAGATGGATGTTGGTCATCTTGCGAGCTTCGATCTCGACCGGATACAGCTCGTTGGTCTTCGGCACCATGTAGCCCTGCGCGCGCGGCCAGTGCATGTGGATGGTCAGTTCGAGCGGTTCGTCGGTGATCTGAAGATGGCCTTCCGCAATGGCCGGTGCGGCCAGTGCCGTGGTCAGCAGAAACGCCGATGTCAGTGTCAGATGTCGCATGTGTTTCCTCCCAGTTGCATTTGGTTTTGTGGTCATTCCTTGACGCCTCCCAACAAGATGCCCTTGTTGAAATACTTCTGCAGGAACGGGTAGATCAGCAGGATCGGTATGATCGAGCAGACGATGATTGCGGCGCTGACGGTTTCGAACGAATAGCTGGCCGTCATCAGCGCGTTGGCAAATTCCTCGTCGTCGCTGAGTTCCGCGATGACCTTGCGCAGATAGACCTGCAGCGGAATTTTCTGTTCGTCCTGCAACAGCACCATCGCCCAGAAAAACCCGTTCCAGCGCGACACGATGCAGAACAGCGCGACCGTGGCGATGGCGGGTTTCGACAGCGGCATGTAGACTTTCCAGAGCACCTGAAACTCGTTGGCGCCGTCCATCCGCGCAGCTTCCTCGAAAGACTGCGGGATGCCTTCGAAGAAGTTGCGCAGAAGGATGATGTTGAAGCCATTGACGGCGAAGCCGATGATGATGCCGAAGTAGCTGTCCAAAAGCCCCAGGTCGCGCATGTTCAGGAAGAACGGGATCATGCCGGCGTGGAACCACATGGTGAACGCCACCATCAGGTTCCAGAACCGCCGCCCGTAAAGCTGCGGGCGCGACAGGGCGTAGGCGCCGGGGATGATGAAGGCGAGCGACATCAGGGTGCCGCCGATGGTGTAGATGAAGGTGTTGGCGTAGCTGCTCCAGAACAGCGGCTCGGCCAGTACGCGTTGATAGGCGGCGATGGTGAAATTGACCGGGGTCAGGAACACGTTGCCGGCCCGCGCCTCGAACCCGGTCGAAAGCGAGATCGAGGTGATGTAGATGAACGGATAGAGCGTCGAGATCGTGAACGCCCCGATCAGGAACATGTTGATCCAGACGAACCGGCGGTCGCCCTTGGAATAGAGGTTCATGTTGGCCATCGTCCCTACTCCCTCACCACAGCGACGTGCGCGAATAGCGCTTTGAGATGGTGTTGGCGGTCATCACCAGAACGAAGGCGACCACGGCGTTGAAGAGGCCCGCAGCCGCGGCCATGTCGTATTGGCCGCCCTGCACGCCCTGCCGGTAGATGAACGTGTTGACCACGTCGGCGGTCTGATAGGTCGCGGGCTGATACAGAAGGATGATCATCTCGAACGACACTTCGAGCATGTTGCCGATGCGGATGATCAGCATGATGATGATCGTCGGCATGATCGACGGGATGGTGATCTTCCACATCATCTGCCAGCGCGTGGCACCGTCGACGACAGCACTTTCATACAGCGTCGGGCTAACCCCGGCGATGGCGGCCAGATAGACGATCGACTGGAACCCGGCCTCCTGCCAGATCGTGGTGCCGACGAAGATCGGGCGGAACCATTCGGGTTTGGTCAGGAAGTAGATCGAATCGACGCCGAACCAGCCCATCACCGTGTTGACGATACCCGCCGAGGGCGAGAATGCGGTGATCACGATCCCGGCGATGATCACCGATGAGATGAAATGCGGCAGGTAGACGATGGTCTGCGAGAATTTCTTGAATTTCTCATTCAGGATCTCGTTGAACATCAGCGCCAGGATGATCGGCACCGGAAAGCCGAACATCAGGCTGTAGATGCTGATCAGGACCGTGTTCTTGAGGGCGCGCAGGAACTGATCGTTGCCAAAGAGCGTGTGGAAATGCTCTAGCCCGATCCACGGGCTGTTCGCCACACCCCGAAACACCGAATAGTCCTTGAAGGCGATCTGCAGCCCGTACATCGGCTTGTAGAGAAAAACCAACAGCCAGATGATCGTCGGCAACAGCAGCACATAAAGCTGCCACTCGCGCTTGAGATGGTCGCCGACACGCACCATGCGGCTGCGCTCGGTGTGGTGCAGTGCCTCGCTGGCCAGGGCGCTCAGCTCTTCGGTGGTGACACCGGTTCTGTCCTGGTCAACGGTCATTCCTTGCGCACCTGTCCGGCCAGCGCCATGCCGGACTTGCCGTCGAAGACCTTGATCAGCTCGGGCTTGATGGTGAAGCCGGTCACCGCATCCAGCGTGCGCAGCTTGCCCAGCGTGTCGGTGCGGATCACGAAGGGATCACCGCCAAGCGTGGCGTGCAGCAGCGCCTCGGAGCCCAGCGTTTCGACCAGTTCCAGAGTGATGTTGATCTGACCTGGCATGCCCTCGGTGGCGACATTCGCAAATTCCGGGCGGATGCCGACGATAACCTCGCGCCCGACGCTGTTTTGTAGGTCGGGCAGGTTGGCCAGCGGCAGTTTCTGCCCGCCGATTTCGGCCACCGGGCCGGATGCCCCTGTGCCCACCTTGGCGAGGATCTGGTTCATCGGCGGTGAGCCGAGAAACCCTGCGACAAAGGCATTGGCCGGGTTCAGGAACAGCTCCATCGGGGTGCCGATCTGCTCGATCCGGCCGTCATGCAACACCACGATCCGGTCGGCCAATGTCATCGCCTCGACCTGGTCGTGGGTGACGTAGATCGAAGTTGCGCCCAGCCGTTTGTGCAGCCGCTTGATCTCGGCGCGCATCTGGGTGCGCAGTTTCGCGTCGAGGTTCGACAGCGGCTCATCGAACAGGAACACCTTGGGACGGCGCACGATGGCGCGGCCCATCGCGACCCGCAGACGCTGACCGCCCGACAGGTCCGAGGGCTTGCGTTCCAGATACGGGGTCAGGCCGAGAATCTCGCCGACCTCCTTGATCGAGGCGGCGATCTTGTCCTTCGGTTCCTTGCGGATGCGCAGACCGAAGGCGATGTTGTCGGCGACGTTCAGATGCGGATAAAGCGCGTAGTTCTGAAACACCATCGCGACATCGCGGTCTTTCGGAGCCACCCGGTTCACCTGGCGACCGTCAATCGACAGGTCGCCGTCCGAAATTTCCTCAAGCCCGGCGATCATCCGCAGCACGGTGGACTTGCCGCAGCCCGAGGGGCCGACCAGAACCACGAATTCCTTTTCTTCGACGTCGAGATCGATGCCATGCACAACCTGCACGGCACCATAGCGCTTGACGATATTCCTAAGCGAAACCCCTGACATTATCCCCCCAAGCCTCTGTAAGGCGTTGATCTTGCGTCGCTTCAAGCAGGTCTCTGATGGACCTTTTGGAATTCGCACCCCAGCTTTCGGTAAAAAGGACTGGCGATTTCGTAAATCTAGTATACTAGTATAATAAGTCTGGCAACAAATTTCTGAAAGCCGTTCCCAAAATGCGGGTCACCAACGTCACGATCACACCTATCGCAATCCCCGATGTGCCTTTGGCGAACACCAAGGGCGTGCACCAGACGGTGTTTCTGCGGGCCGTGATCGAGGTCGAGACCGACACCGGGCTGGTCGGTCTGGGCGAGGCCTACGGCGCCAAACGCACCCTCAACGGGTTGCAGACGGTGGCGCCGCTGCTTGCGGGGCTTGATCCCTACAACCTGCGCGACCTGCGCGCCCGGATCGTGGCGGCGCTGCCCGAGGGCGGTGGCGTCAATGCGCCGACCGCACTGGCCGATCACAAGCTGGTCGATGTGGTCTATTCGGCGTTCGAGATCGCGCTTCTCGACATTCGCGGCAAAGAGGTCGGCCGGCCGCTCTACGATCTTCTTGGCGGGGCGGTGCGCAAGACCATCCCGTTCGGCGGCTACCTGTTCTACAAATTCGCCAAGCAGGACCTGACCTTCGGCCCGGATATCATGGGCGAGGTAATGACGCCCGACGCACTGGTCGATCAGGCGCGCGAGTTCTCGGCCCGCTACGGCTTCAAATCGTGGAAGCTGAAGGGCGGCGTGCTGGAGCCGGACCTTGAAGTCGAGACCATGCTGAAACTGCACGAGGCGTTTCCGGGCCACAACCTGCGAATCGACCCGATGGGGGCCTGGACGGTGCCGACGGCGCTGAAGGTGGTGCAGCAACTCGACGGCGTTCTGGAGTATCTCGAAGACCCCTGCCGGGGCATGGACGCGATGGCAGAACTATCGGCGCAGATCAGCATGCCGCTGGCCACCAACCTTGTGGTCGTCGAATTCGAAGAGATCATCGAAGCGGTCAAGAAGGACGCGGTGCAGATCATCCTGTCCGATCACCACTACTGGCGCGGCGCCACCGGTGCCATACATCTGGGCGAGGTCTGCCGCGCGGCAGGGCTGGGTGTGTCGATGCATTCGAACTCGCATCTCGGCATCAGCCTGGCCGCGATGTGCCATGTCGCCGTTGCGACGCCGAACCTGACCTATGATTGCGACACGCATTATCCGTGGTCGACGAAAGAGATCATCAAAAGTGGCAGGCCGGTGTTCAGGGACGGTGCGCTGCAGGTGCCCGACGGGCCGGGTCTGGGGGTCGAACTGGATCACGCGGCGGTGGCCGATCTGCACGCGCTATACAACCGCGCGATGGTTCAGGATCGCGACGATACCGACGAGATGCTGAAATACGTCCCCGATTACGTGCGCAAGGTGCCGCGATGGTGACATTTGCCCATATTCGGCAGCGACAAGACTGGGTCGTTCGTCGTGGCCTTTGCGGAACCGGGGGAACGGCAATGACTGCAGGGCGAATTCGGGATGATGACGTGGCGGACATCGACGGCGAACCTGTTCAACAGCCCTGAAGTGCTCTAGACAGCCCGCAACATAAGGAGATCTGAAAGATGGAGGACCTTGCACATCTGGCCGAGCGGCGGACCAGCACGGACGCCGTCTATCAGTATCTTTACGACGAGATCGTCGCGGTGCGGATGCTGCCAGGTGCCAAGATATCCGAGGCCGATATCGCCAGCCAGTTCGGCATCTCGCGGCAACCGGTCCGCGATGCCTTCAACCGTCTCGGCAATGACGGGCTGTTGCAGATCCGCCCGCAACGCGCGACCGAGGTGCGCAGGTTCTCAAGGCGCCTGATCTCGCGGGCAAGGTTTGTCAGGGCGGCGGTCGAAGTCGAGGTCCTGCGGCGAGCGGCGCGAACCTGGGATGGCAGCGTCGAGGCCGAGATCGTGGAGAACCTCGCCGCCCAGATGGACGCCTTGGCCAAGCTTGATACCGGTGCCTTCCACCGCCTCGATTACAAGTTCCACCATCTGCTCTGCCGCAGTGCCGATGCCGAGTTTGCCTTCGATGCGATCTCGGAGAACAAGATGCAGGTTGACCGGCTGTGCGTGCTGGGCCTGATGAACAAGAAATCGATGCAGGACCTGATTTCGGACCATCACGAGATACTGCGCTGTCTGCAGGCGCAGGATGCCGATGGCGTCGAGGCGGCGATACGCCAGCATCTTGCGCGGCTGGATGTGACGATCGACGCGGTGAAAACCTCGCATGCCGAGTATTTCGAGGCCTGAGTGGCGGCCTGAGAGGTGACGCTGCGGGTCGATCCGACGGACTGCGCCACCCTGACATTCATGCGCCGGCCCTGCAGCACCGCTGACGGCGGGCCAAGAATTTCAGCGACTTGCCGCCAGTTCCCTTGAGGTCTGGCCAAACTTGCCGCAAAAAGGTCAGACCGTTCGGGCCCCAGGGATCGGGAGATCGCGTGTCGCTGTTTCTTATCGTCGCTTTGCCGTTTCTGGGCGCGCTATTGCCGGGGCTGATGAATTCGGCGGGGCGACAGGCCTGTGCCGGGGTCACCTTTACCGTCACGCTGGCCGCGCTGATCGGGCTTTTGACCAACCTGCCTGCGGTTCTGGCGGGCGAACTGGTCACCGCGCGGCTGGACTGGATACCGGCACTTGGCCTGAACGCCACCTTCATGCTGGACGGGCTGGGGTTCTTTTTTGCCGCCCTGATCCTGGGCATCGGCCTGTTGATCATCGCCTATGCGCGGTTCTATCTGGCGCGCGACGACAACATGGGCGAGTTCTTTACCTATCTCCTGCTCTTTCAGGGCGCGATGGTGGGCATCGTCCTGAGCGACAATATCTTGATATTGCTGGTCTTCTGGGAGCTGACGTCGTTGTCGTCCTTCCTGTTGATCGGCTATTGGAAACATCTGCCCGAGGGGCGGCAAGGCGCGCGGATGGCGCTGGCGGTGACCGGCATGGGCGGGTTGGCGATGATCGGCGGCATGCTGATCCTGGGCCAGATCGTCGGCAGCTATGACCTGAGTGTAATCTTGCAGAACCGCGATCTGATCCAGGCCGATCCGCTGTACGGGACCGCGCTGATCCTGATCCTGCTGGGCTGCTTTACCAAATCGGCGCAGTTCCCGTTTCATTTCTGGCTGCCGCACGCGATGGCCGCACCGACGCCGGTATCGGCCTATCTGCACTCAGCCACCATGGTGAAGGCCGGTATTTTCCTGATGGCGCGGATGTGGCCGGTCTTGTCGGGCACGCCGGAGTGGTTCGTGATCGTCACCTCGGCGGGGCTGATCACGATGGTGCTGGGGGCCGTAATCGCGCTGTTCAAGCACGACCTGAAGGCGCTTCTGGCATTCTCGACGGTCAGCCACCTGGGCCTCATCACCATGCTCTTGGGCACCGGAACCGCGTTTGGCGCGATGGCGGCCGTGTTCCACATTCTGAACCATGCGACGTTCAAATGCGCGCTGTTCATGTCGGCGGGGATCATCGACCACGCCGCGCATAGCCGCGACATCCGCCGTCTGGGCGGCCTGCGTCGACTGATGCCGGTGACCTTCGTGATCGCGACGCTGGCGGCGCTGTCGATGGCGGGGATCCCGTTGCTGAACGGCTTTTTGTCGAAGGAGATGATGCTGGAAGAGGCGCAGCACACGGTGCTGTTCGGTTCGCCCTATCTGGTCACGGTCCTGGCGACCTTGGGGGCGCTGTTCTCGGCCGCCTATTCGTTCCGGCTGATCGCGCATGTCTTCCTCGGACCGGTGCGCGACGACTACCCTGCCAAGCCGCATGATCCGGACCCGGGTCTGTGGCTGCCGCCAGCATTGTTGGTGGTGCCGGTCGTGGTCATCGGTCTGGCCCCGTTCCTGGCCGAGCCCTTCGTCAAGCTGGTCACCGCTTCGGTTCTGGGCGGCGTGGCCGAGGTGCCGGAGGCGCATTTCAAGATTTGGCACGGGGCAACACCCGCGCTGACCATGTCGGCCATCGCGGTCGGCGGCGGTCTGCTGCTGCTGTCCCTCTTCACCCCGGCGCTGCGGTTTTGGAATTGGGCACCGCGACCCGAGGCCAAGCGCATCTTCGAGGACATCGTGATTGCCGGTGCGGTGAACCTGTCGCGCCGGGTGACCCAGGGCCTGCACAACGGCGCCTTCACCCGCTACGGCGCAATCATGGCGGTGACGGTAGTGGCGGTCGGCTATCACGCCTGGGCGACCGGCACGCTGGCCGGTCCGACGCGCGCACCGCAGGCCACCAATCTGGTGCAGGTCGCGGGCTGGCTGATGCTGGTGGCGGCGACCTTCGGGCTGGTGTTCCTGCACCGCAACCGGCTGTTGTCGCTGATCCTGATCGGGATTGTCGGCCTTGTCGTATCGGTTGGCTTCGTGTTCTTCAGCGCCCCCGATCTGGCGATGACACAGCTGACCGTCGAGGTGGTGACGATCATCCTGTTGCTTCTGGCGCTGAATTTCCTGCCGAACCGGACGCCGGTCGAAAGCACCGTCCTGCGCCGCAGCCGCGACAGCGCCATTGCCGTGGCCGCCGGGGCCGCAGCGACGATGCTGTCCTATCATTACCTCTTGCGCGATCCCATAGCTGCCAGCATTTCCGAGTTCCATCTGGCCAATTCCTACAAGGGCGGCGGCGGCACCAATGTGGTGAATGTGATCCTGGTCGACTTCCGGGGCTTTGATACCTACGGCGAGATCATCGTGCTTGGCATCGCCGCCCTGTTGATCTTCGCGCTGACCGAGACCCTGCTGTCGGGGCCGGTGCGGGCGCGGCTGTTGAACCGCAAACCCGACCAGCCGCGGGCCGGCAACACCCATCCGATGATGATGGTGGTGCTGACCCGGGTGATCATGCCGGTGGTGATGATGGTCGGCTTCTTCATCTTCCTGCGCGGCCATAACGAGCCTGGCGGCGGCTTTATCGCCGGGCTGATCGTCTCGATCGGTTTCGTGATGCAGTACATGGCCTCGGGGTTCGCCTGGACCGCCGCGCGGCTGCGCTATCCCTATCACGGCGTCATCGGTTCGGGGGTTCTGGTCGCCGGGCTGACCGGCATCGGATCGTGGTTTCTGGGCAAGCCGTTCCTGACCTCGGATTTCACCTATGTGCGAATCCCGCCGTTCGAGAAGTTCGAGCTGGCGACCGCCGCCCTTTTCGACCTTGGCGTGTTTCTGACCGTGGTCGGCGCGGTGCTGTTGTCGCTGGAAAGCTTTTCGCGGCTGGCGCGGCGGGCGCATGTTCCCGACAGCGAGCATCCGATGGATATCGACCCGTCGCGCGAGATACCCGACCCGGTCAAAGTGGGGAACTAGGATGGAACTTCTCGTCGCCACCGCGATCGGCATCCTGACCGCTGCGGGCCTGTATCTGGTACTGCGCCTGCGCACCTTTCCGGTGATCATGGGAATGTCGCTGCTGACCTATGCGGTCAACGTGTTCCTGTTCGCCTCGGGCGGGCTGACCGTCGGCGCGCCGCCGATCCTGACCGATGCCACGAGTTATACCGACCCGTTGCCGCAGGCGCTGGTGCTGACCGCCATCGTCATTTCGTTCGGCATGACGGCGGTGGTGGTGATGATCGCCCTTGGCGCCTATCTGGGTGCCGACGACGATCATGTCGACGACCCCGCCCCCGAAGTGCCGCAAGATAGCGGCGCCGGGGACGCGCCATGAGCCACTGGATCATCCTGCCGATCATCCTGCCGGCGTTCCTGGCGCCGTTCATCGTTTTGGCGGCGCGCTATCACATCGGCATCCAGCGGGTGATTTCGGTGGTCGGTGGCCTGGCTCTTGTGGTGATCGGCGCGGGTCTGTCATGGCAGGCTTCGGACGGCACCATCACACTCTACCGACTAAGCGACTGGGCCGCCCCCTTCGGCATCGTGCTGGTCGGCGACCGGCTGTCGGCGCTGATGGTTCTTCTGACCGCCGTGCTGGCGTTTTTCGTGCTGCTTTATGCCATCGGCTCGGGCTGGGACAATCGCGGGCGGCATTTTCACGCCCTGTTCCAGTTCCAGATGATGGGCATCATGGGGGCGTTCCTGACCGGCGACCTCTTTAACCTGTTCGTCTTCTTCGAGGTTCTGCTGATCGCCTCGTACGGGTTGATGATCCATACCGGCGGCACGGTGCGGCTGCGCGCGGGTGTGCAATATGTGCTGTTCAACCTTCTGGGATCGACGCTGTTCCTGTTCGCACTTGGCGCGATCTATGCCGAAACCGGCACTCTGAACATGGCCGACCTCGCGGGCCGGGTGCAGCTGATCGACCCTGCCGCCACCGCCGGTATCCGCGTCGCCGCCGTGCTGTTGCTGATGGTCTTTGCGATCAAGGCCGCCGTCGTGCCGCTGCACTTCTGGCTGCCGTCAAGCTATGCCGAGGCGCCTGCCCCGGTCGCCGCCCTGTTCGCGATCATGACCAAGGTCGGCGCCTATGCGATCATCCGGGTCTACACGCTGATCTTTCCGCCAGAACTCGAGGCTGTCGTGGGGCTGCATGGCTGGTGGCTTTTGCCCGCAGCATTGGTATCGCTGGCGATCGGCATGACTGGCGTGCTGGCGGCGCGGCAGCTGGACCGGCTGGTGGCGTTTTCGGTGATCGGGTCGATGGGCATGGTGATGGTGGCGATCTCGCTGTTCACCCCGGCGGGCATCTCGGCCGCGCTTTATTACATCGTCCATTCCACGCTGGCCGCAGCGGCGCTGTTCCTGATCTCGGATCTGGCGCGCGCCGGGCGTGAGAACCTGGAGCTGACCACCCAGCCGCCCGTTGCGGGTGCCGCCCTGACCGCCGCGCTGTTCTTTGTCGCGGCGATCGCGATGGCGGGTCTGCCGCCTTTGTCGGGATTTGTGGGCAAGCTGTTGATCCTGGATGCGTCGTACCAGACCTCTGCCGTCGTCTGGATCTGGGCCGTGGTCCTGGGCGCCAGCCTGATCGCGATGATCGGGTTTTCCCGCGCCGGTTCGATCCTGTTCTGGAAGGCGGAAAGCCTGCCGCGTGACGCTGGGGCCGAGGCGCCCGCGCGGCCCCCGGCACTGTCCTATGTGGCGGTCGGCGGCTTGCTGGCGCTGATGGCGGCGCATACCGTCCTTGCCGGTCCCGCGACCGGATATACCAGCGCCATCGCGGCCCAGCTTTTCGACCCCGCACCTTATATCTCGACAGTTCTGGACACGCCGGGCAAGCTGTCGGATGCTGTGGACGAGGCGCATTGAGATGATGATGAAACCCGTCCGTTGGCTGTTTCCGCACCCGTCCCTGACGCTGCTGCTGACGCTGGTCTGGAGCCTTTTGCAAAACGACCTGACGCCGGGCATGGCGGTGTTCGGCCTGATCCTGGGCATCGTGATCCCGATCGGCACCGCGCGCTGGTGGCCCGACCGGCCGCACCGTATCCATATGGGCCGGATGTCGGTCTATTGCCTGATCGTTTTGTGGGACATCATCGTGGCCAACGTCCACGTCGCCTGGATCGTGCTGACCAAGCCGAACGACAAGATGCGCCCGGCCTGGGTGGTGATCCCGCTGGAGTTGCGCCTGCCCGAGGCGATCACGATCCTTGCAGGCACCATCACCCTGACCCCCGGCACGGTGTCGGCGGACCTGTCTGACGAGGGCCACAGCCTGTTGGTGCACACGCTTGACACCGATGACCCCGACGCTGTGCGCGACGAGATCAAGAACCGCTACGAGCGTCGTCTACTGGAGATCTTCCGATGAGCTTTGTGACCGAGCTGATGACCTGGACGCTTTACGCCGCCTTTGCCGTCGTGGGCGTCGCCCAGATCATGGCGGTGATCCGGCTTTGGATCGGTCCCGATACCGGCGACCGGATTCTGGCGCTGGATACGATGTTCATCAACGCGATCTGCCTGATCGTGCTTTTGGGGCTGGCCCACGGCACCCAGATCTACTTTGAGGCGGCGCTGATCATCGCCATGCTGGGCTTCGTCTCGACCGTCGCCTATGCCCGCTTCGTGCTGCGCGGGGACATCATCGAATGATGCTGCAGATCATCGCCACCGTCGTTGTCGTGTTGTGCCTGGTGGTCGGCATGATCTTCACGCTGGTCGCGGGCATCGGCCTGTTGAAGCTGGACAATGCGATGTCGCGCCTGCACGCGCCGACCAAGGCCGGCACGCTGGGCATCGGCGCGTTCCTGCTGGCCTCGATGATCCATTCCTATGCGTTCGCCGACGGCTCGCTGCACGAGTTGCTGATCATGGGGTTCATCTTTGTCACCGCCCCGGTGTCGGCCAAGTTCATCGCCAAGGTGAACATCCACAGCGGCGCCTGTGTCACCCCGCCGCCGCCGCCGCGCGATGATACCTGGTCGACGCTGAACGTGCCCGAAGCCGACCGCGAGATCGAAGAGGCGAAGGCGTAAGAGGGCTGCGCGCTGCGATCACGCCCCCTGCACAGGCAGACCAAGCGCCTGAACCGGAACCAGCGCACCTTTGCCGCCGATTACCGCAGCTGCGACGCGGGCGGCGTCGCGGATCGCCGCCTCGACATCGCCACCACGCCCCAGGCTTGCGAAAAAGCCCGCGTTAAAACTGTCGCCAGCGGCGGTGGTGTCGACAACGGACGTCACCGTCTCCGGCTGCACCTGCCCGGTTGCACCGTCGTGGCTGTAGTGGATCGCACCCGCGCCGTTCTTCACGATCACCGTGCGCGCGCCTGCCGCCAGATAACGGGCCAGCGTCGCCTGTGGATCGGAATCGCCGAAATGCACCGCTTCATCCTCGTGCGAGGGCAGAACGATGTCGCTGATCCGCGCCGCGTCCATCACCGCGCGGCGCATCGTGGCCGTATCGGGCCAAAGCCGGGGCCGCAGGTTCGGATCGAACGCCACCACCCGGCCTGCCGCGCGGGCGGCTGCCAGCGCCTGCAGCAGGGTGTGGCACCCCTCGCCCTCCAGAATGGCCAGCGTGATGCCCGAGAAATACAGCACCTCGCCCTCTGCCAGCGCGGCATCAAG
>JBBKVJ010000326.1:0-11132 GCA_037968375.1 Paracoccaceae bacterium
GCGGGCAAATGGAATTTGGTTTCACCACAGCGGCCTATGTCGTCGCGGCTGTCCTGTTCATCCTGGCCCTTGGCGGCCTTTCGAACCAGGAAAGCGCCAAGGGCCAGGAACAGGACAGCCGCGACGACATAGGCCGCTGTGGTGAAACCAAATTCCATTTGCCCGCCCCCTTATGACTTCTGGAACATGGCGAGCATCCGCCGTGTCACGAGGAAGCCGCCAAAAATGTTGATCCCGGCCATGAAGACGGCAAGGGCGGCCAAGACGATCACCAGGAACGAGCCCGAGCCGATCTGCATCAGCGCGCCGAGGATGATGATCGAGGAAATCGCGTTGGTGATCGCCATCAGGGGCGTGTGCAGCGCGTGGCTGACGTTCCAGATCACCTGGAATCCGATGAAAATGGCAAGGACGAAGACGATGAAATGCTGCATGAACGAGGGCGGCGCGAAGAGCCCTGCGAGCAGCATCAGGGCACCACCGGTGGCCAGAAGTGTCACCTGGCTTCTGGTCTGCGCCTTGAACGCGGCGACCTCGTTCGCGCGCTTTTCCACAACCGTCAGTTCGCGGGCCTTTTCCTTAGGCTTGGCGGCGGCGATGGCCGCGATCTTGGGTGGCGGTGGTGGGAAGGTGATCTTGCCCTTGTGCGTCGCGGTGGCGCCTCGGATCACATCATCGTCCATATTGTGGTCGATCTTGCCGTTCTTCTTGGGCGTCAGATCGGTCAGCATGTGGCGAATGTTGTTGGCATAGAGCGTCGAGGATTGCGCCGCCATCCGGCTGGGGAAATCGGTGTAGCCGACGATGGTCACGCCATTTTCGGTGACGATCTTCTTGTCCGGCACGGTCAGATCGCAGTTGCCGCCCCGCTCGGCGGCAAGATCGATAATCACCGAGCCCGGCTTCATCGCCGCGACCATGTCCTTGGTCCAAAGCTTGGGCGCATCGCGACCGGGGATCAGCGCCGTGGTGATGACGATGTCGATCTCGGGCGCGAGCTCGCGGAATTTTTCCAGCTGCTTTTCCCGGAACTCAGGCGAGGACGGAGCGGCATAGCCCCCCGTAGCGGCACCGTCCTGCGCGTCCTCGAAGTCAAGGAAGACGAACTCGGCCCCCATCGATTCAATCTGCTCGGCCACTTCGGGGCGCACATCGAAAGCATAGGTGATGGCACCGAGCGAGGTCGCTGTGCCGATTGCGGCCAAACCCGCCACACCGGCGCCGACGATCAGCACCTTCGCGGGCGGCACCTTGCCCGCCGCCGTCACCTGACCGGTCAGGAAACGGTCGAAATTGTTCGCCGCCTCGATCACCGCGCGGTAGCCCGCGATATTGGCCAGCGACGACAGCGCGTCCATCTTCTGCGCCCGGCTGATCCGTGGCACCATGTCCATCGCGATGACATGGGCGCCCTGCTTGTTGGCAAGCGCCATCAGCTTTTCGTTCTGTGCCGGGTAGAAGAACGAAATCAGGGTCTGGCCCTTGGCAAGCTTCTTGGCCTCGGCATCCGACGGCGCGCGCACCTTGACCACGACATCGGCGGCTTTCCAGAGTGCTGCGGCGGTTTTCACCACCTCGACGCCGGCGTCCTTGTAGGCGGCATCGGAAAACCCGGCCCCGGCCCCGGCACCGGCCTCGATCATGCAATCATGGCCGAGTTTCTGAAGCTCTTTCGCCGAGGCGGGCGTCATCGCCACCCGCGCTTCGCCCGCGAAGGTTTCCTTCGGTGCTCCGATCTTCATTCGCGCGTCTCCCTCATGGCCCGGTGGTCCGGCGGTCATGGCAGATGATGGAATATTCTGAATAGCCCGCGCAACTATTGTTCACAAGCGTTGCGGCATTCTTAGGGATGATTGCCTAGAACCAGCGCCCGGTTCGCGCCGCCCAGGATTCGAAATCAGCCCCGAATCCGGATCGAAGACGCGCCTCTTCGGGGATGATGAAGCGCCTCTGGATAACCCACATGAACACCGGAACGAGGCCGAGGCCGATCACCGCGTCCCATCGGAACGCAAGTCCCGCGAGGATCAGCGCGTCGGCAAGGTAGATCGGGTTGCGGGAATGGCGATAAATGCCGCTGGTGATCAGGGCGCTGGCGTCGTGATGCGGAATCACGGTGGTGTCGTGGCGGCGGAATTCGATAAAGGCGGCACCCATCAGCGCAATTCCGGCCAGGATCAGCACCGCGCCCAATGGCCCGCCGATGGATCCAAAGCCACCCAGCGGCAGCATGCTGGCCTGCAACCAGACCAGCGCTGCGAACAACGCCAGCCAGACCGGCGGCAGGTCGATCATCTCTTTGATAGTCATGGCAATCCCTCCGGCTTCTTTCGGTTGCAAGTATTCCCGCCGGAGCCTCCCACGCAAGCGCTCGCGTGCGGTTGGTCTGGAAGTGTCTCCGATCGCCGCCTGAGGGTTGGTCCAAGCGGAAGGGGACGGATGGAGCTTGCAGGCAGACAGGCTTTGGTTGCCGGTGACGGCATCGGGATCGGTCTCGTCATTGGCCGTCCGCTGGCCCTCCCGTCCCTCGTCATGGGCCTTTGGTCCCCTCCTCGGACCCGGGCGTGGCGCCGCGCAGGCACGGCGCCGGGGGGCTGTCTGCCCCCCATCGGCTGACGCCTCATCCCCCGACGGTATTTGTAACAAAGGGAAGGACGGTGGTGCACGCTTGACGGGGACGTCGGCGCGCGCCACTCAAGGCGGCGGGAGGCCTTGCCATGACCACTGATTTCGCTGCGACGCGGGCGCTGTTTCATCTGCCCGAAGGGGTGACCTATCTTGACGGCAATTCGCTGGGGCCGATGCCGAAGGCGGCGGCGGAGCGGCTGCGGCAGGCGGTCGAGGACGAATGGGGCGAGATGCTGATCACCGGCTGGAACACGGCCGGATGGATGAAGTTGCCGCGCAAAGTCGGCGACCGGATTGGGCGGTTGATCGGGGCCGAGCCGGGTTCTGTGGTGATGGGCGACACGCTGTCGATCAAGGTCTATCAGGCACTGGCCTCGGCGCTGGAGATGCGGCCCGACCGGCGGGTGATCCTGTCGGACAGCGGGAATTTTCCGTCTGATCTTTATATTGCCGATGGCTTGGTGCGCACCCTGGGGCAGGGCTATGAATTACGGATTGTGGCGCCGGACGCGATTGCGGGCGCCATTGGGCCGGATGTGGCGGTTCTGATGCTGACCGAGGTGGATTACGGCACCGGGCGCAAGCACAATATGGCCGCGCTGACCGCCACTGCCCATGCGGCGGGGGCGCTGACGGTCTGGGATCTGGCGCATTCGGCGGGCGCCCTGCCGGTGAATGTGGCGGGTGCGGGCGCCGATTTCGCGGTGGGTTGCAGCTACAAATACCTCAACTCCGGCCCCGGCGGCCCGGCGTTCATCTATGTCGCCCCACGCCATGCCGAGGCCGCGCGCCCGGCTTTGTCGGGCTGGCTTGGGCATGCAGCGCCCTTTGCCTTCGACCTCGACTATCGCCCGGGTGCCGGGATCGAGCGGATGCGGGTCGGCACGCCCCCGATCTTGCAATTGGCCGCGCTCGAGACGGCGATGGATGTCTGGGACATCGCCGATATCCACGATGTGCGGGCCAGGTCGGTGGAATTGACCGAAGCCTTTGTTGCGGGCGTCGAGGCGGGCTGTCCGATGCTGGAACTGGCCAGCCCGCGCGACCCCGAGGCGCGTGGCAGCCAGATCAGTTTTCGCCACCCGGAAGGTTACGCCATCATGCAGGCGCTGATCGCGCGCGGCGTGATCGGCGATTTCCGCGCGCCCGATATCCTGCGCTTCGGCTTCACCCCGCTTTACCTCGGTATGGCGGATGTAGACCGTGCCGTGGCGGTTCTGATCGAGATCATGGAACGCAAATTGTGGGACCGGCCCGAATACAAAACCCGCGCGGCAGTGACCTGACCGGCCCTACCGCCCCCTGATGCGCGGATCGAGCGCATCGCGCAGACCGTCGCCGATGTAGTTGACGCTGAGCACCACGAACGAGATCGCCACACCCGGCCAGATCACCCGGGCGGGGTAATCGCGGATGTAGTCGACGGCGTCGAACAACAGCCGCCCCCAGGTCGGGAAGTCGGGCGGAAAGCCGAGACCGAGGAAGCTGAGCGCAGACTCGGTGATGATCGCATTGGCGATGCCCAGCGTGGCCGAAACCATGATCGGCGACATCACGTTGGGCAGCACATGGCGGATGATCATCCGGCGCGGCGGCGTGCCGATCGAGCGCGCGGCCAGAACGAACTCGCGCTCTTTCAGGGCCAGCACGTCGCCGCGCACGATCCGCGCGGTCTGCATCCACGAGGTCGCACCGATGGCGAAAACGATCAGGATGAAGATGCCCATCTCGGGGCCGTAGGCGCGGCTGAGCGGTTCGCGGAAGAACATCACCATGACGAGGAGAAGCGGCAGCAAGGGCAGCGCCAGGAACAGGTCGGTCAGCCGCATCAAAAGGCCGTCGAGGCGCCGGAAATACCCGGCCATCACGCCGATCAGCGTGCCGAGGACGAGGCTGAGCAGCATCGCCGTCAGTCCGACGGCGATGGACACCCGGCCGCCCGCCATCATCCGGGCCAGCATGTCGCGGCCCAGCTGATCGGTGCCCAAGGGATGCGCCCAGGACGCACTGCCGTTGCGGGCCCGGATGTCGATGAAGGTCGGGTCGATGGTCCAGACAAAGGGGCCCAGCAGCGTCGCACCGACGATGATCAGGAACACGATCATGCCGACCAGCGCGCCCTTGTGGGTCTTGTACTGATCCCAGACATCCCACCACTGATTGCGCGGCGGCTTCAGCGCCTGTTCGACGGTAAAGGGTTTCGGGCCACCCTTCCCGGGTGCTGGCATCTGGGCGGTGTCAGTCATACCGGATCCTCGGGTCGAGAAGGCCGTAAAGCACATCGGCGATCAGGTTGAAGACGACAATCAGCACTGCGAAGATGAAGGTCAGCGTCTGCACCATCGGCAGGTCGTTGGCATAGATCGCGGTGATCAGCAGTTGGCCGAGCCCGTTCACCTTGAACACCTGCTCGGTGATGATGGCGCCGCCAAAAATCGTCGGCACGCCGAGGGCGATCACCGTGACCACCGGGATCAACGAATTGCGCAGCACATGAACCAGCACCACGGTGCGTTCGCGCATGCCCTTGGCCCGCGCGGTGCGGACGTAATCCTGATTGAGGTTATCCAGCATCGAGGCGCGCATGAAGCGGCTGATCTGGCTGGCGTTGAACAGCGCCAGCACCGCGACCGGCATCACCATCTGGCGCACTTGCAGCATGAAGGTATCCCAGGAATTTACGACCAGCGTGGTGTCGTAGATCGAGGGGAACCAGCCCAACTCGACCGAGAAGATCACGATCATCAGGACGCCGGTAAAGAACGTCGGCACCGAAAAGCCGATCATCGAGACGAAGGTGCCGATCTGGTCGAACCAGGAATATTGCTTGTAGGCCGAAATGATGCCGATCGGCACCGCGATCAGCACACCGACGACATAGGCCATGCCGACGACCCAGAGGGTCTGCGGGATGCGCTGCCAGATCACATCAAAGACCGGACTGCGGAACTGCCACGAGACGATGCGCTGTTCGCCTTCGGCAAAACCCGTGCCGAAAATGCCGTCGAAGATGTTCAGGGGTTCGATCCAGAAGAACTGGATCAGCCATTTCCAGTAGCGGATGTGGATCGGCTCGCCCAGGCCAAGGGCGAGACGCATCTTCTCGCGGACCTCGGGCGGGATTGTCAGCGGCTGGTTGGCCAGCGGATCGCCCGGCGCCAGTTCCAACAGCATGAAGATGACCAGCGAGATGATCAGAAGCGTCGGGATCGCCATCAAAAGCCGTCGGAGCGTGAAGGTGAACATGGGCGCGGCGCCTCGGATCAGCAGTCGGGGGGTGGCGCCCCGGGGATCATACCCCGGAGCGCCGTGTTTCTATCAGGCTTCAGGCCCGCATCACTTGATGCGGTACCAGTCGGCGACGTTCCACAACTCGCTGTCCCAGGTGTTCAGGACAACGCCACCCAGCGAGTTGGCATGTGCCGAGACACGGCCACGGTCGACCAGCGGGACGATGACATAGCTGTCCTTGGTGATCATGTCGTTCAGCTGGCGCGCGATGCGGCCACGCTCTTCGAAGTTGGCTTCCGCCGACAGCTCGTCGAGAAGCGCATCATAGGCCGGGTCGCAGTAGCGGTTGATGTTCTCACCCTGCCAGCCGGTCGACGGCTTTGGCTCCATGCCGCAGCGATAGGCGGCAAGGTAGGGTTGCGGATCGGTGCCATCAAAGTTGTTGGCATACATTTCCACGTCCGCATAGAACTTCTGGAAGGTGTCGGGCGAACCCGGGTCACCACCAAAGAAGACCGACGCGTCGATGTTCTTCAACTCGACCTCGACGCCGATATCGTTCCACCACTGCTTGATCAGCGCCTGAAAGTCCTGACGGACGGCGTTGGTCGAGCTTTGGTACAGCAGCGACAGACGCAGGCCATCGGCATTGGCACGGATGCCATCGGCACCGGGCGTAAAGCCGGCCTCTTCCAAGAGCGCCTTCGCACCCTCCACGTCCTGCGTCAGGCAGTCGGTGTTGTCGGAGGCAAAGTTCGGCGGGTTCGGCACCAGGTTGCAGGTCGGACGACCGGCCTGGCCATAGCCGATCTCGACCAGCAGTTCGCGGTCGATGGCCATCGACAGCGCCTTGCGCACGCGCAGATCCGACAAGAACGGATGCGGATGCATCAGCGTCGCGCGCTCGCCTTCGGCCAGGTCGGCCGAGGGGCTGGTCATGTTCATCTCGATCCGCTCGACCAGCGTGCCGAAGGCCGAGATCGGTGTGCCCTTGCCGGCCGCCGCCATGCCCGCGAGGACATCGGGGGCCAACTGCAGGTTCCAGGCGTAGTCGAACTCGCCGGTTTCCAGAACCGCACGGCCAGCCGCCGCCGCATCGCCGCCGCCCTTGAAGGTGACGGTCGCGAAGGCAGGCTTGCCCTCGTCGCGGAAGTTCTCGTTGGCTTCCATCTGGATCACGTCATTGGGACGGAAATCCACGACCTTGAACGGGCCGGTGCCGATCGGCTTGAAGTTCGCATCGGTGCACTGCGGCGCGTTGGCGCCCAGACACTCGGCGAACTGCGCCTTCTGGATGACCGGACCCTGGCCGCCAGTAAACGGGCCGTAGGGCACCGGCGTGGGCGCGGCGAAGGTGACCTTGACGGTCAGATCGTCGATTGCTTCGACATTCGACACACCGTCGAACTTGGCCGCCTGCGCGCAGCCGCCTTCGGGGTGCATGCAGTATTCGGCGGTAAAGACCGCGTCGGCGGCGGTGAAGGGCGTGCCGTCCGACCAGGTGATCCCAGGTTTGATCTTCCAGGTGATCGTGGTCAGATCTTCTGACACGCCGCCATTGTCGACGGTCGGGATTTCGGCGGCGAGGTAGGGCACCAGTTCGCCGACCTCGTTATAGCGGCCAAGCGGCTCGATCACCATAGACGCGGCTTCGATGTCCTTGGTGCCCGACGACAGATACGGGTTCAGGATCGACGGCGCCTGCCAATAGATGATGTTCACCTGGCCATCGCGGCCGCGCGGGCCTTCATGGCCCGCAGCGAACGCCATCGGCGCAAGCACAAGGCCCGCGGCAGCGCTCAGTAATGCTGTTCTCAGTCTCATCTCAGTCTCCTTGTTGGGTCTCATGGTTTGTGCTCTTCGCCTCGGATGCCGCCGTTGAACCGGCGACGGTTTTTGTCTCGTTATAAAGGTGGCAGGCGACATAGCGGCCTGGCTGCACCTCGCGGAATTCGGGTTCGACCTCGCGGCAGACCGGCATCACCTGCGGGCAGCGAGTGCAGAAATTGCACCCCTGCGGCGGGTTCGAGGGCGACGGCACATCGCCGGTCAGGATCACCCGCTGGCGGTCGGTCTCGACGCTGGGGTCGGGTTCGGGCACGGCGGACAGCAGCGCCTGGGTGTAGGGATGCAGCGGCGTCTCATACAGGCCGTCGCGGGGCGCCAGTTCCGCGATCTGGCCCAGATACATCACCGCCACGCGGTCGGCGATATGACGGACCATCGAAAGGTCGTGGCTGATAAACAGATAGGTCAGCCCCATCTTGCCCTGCAGCTCTTCCAGAAGGTTCACCACCTGCGCCTGGATTGACACATCCAGCGCCGCGATGGGCTCGTCACAGACGATGAATTTCGGGTTCAGTGCCAGCGCCCGGGCGATGCCGATGCGCTGCCGCTGGCCGCCGGAAAACTCGTGCGGATAGCGGTTGACGAAGTTGCGGTTCAGACCGACCGCATCCATCAACTCGTAGATCCGGTCCAGCTTTTCCGTCTTCGACAGCTTGGTGTGTTCATAAAGCGGCTCGCCGATGATCGCGGCGACGGTCATCCTTGGGTTCAGGCTGGCCTGCGGATCCTGAAACACCATCTGCATCGTCGGACGCATCCGGCGCAACGTTTCGGGGTCGGATTTGGCGATCTCCTTGCCGTCGATCCTGATCGACCCCGCCGTCGGTTCGTAAAGCCTGAGGACGACGCGGCCGCAGGTGGTCTTGCCGCAGCCAGATTCGCCGACAAGGCCCAGCGTCTCGCCCTCGTAGATGTCGAACGACACGCCATCGACAGCCTTCACCTCGCCGACGCGGGTGCGCAACAGGCCCGCGTAGATCGGAAAGTGCATCTTGAGGCCCTTGACCTCGACCAGCTTCTTGGCGCCGTTCGCGTAGTCAAACATCGCGCGGCTCCCCGGTGGCAGGGTCCCAGAAACAGGCCACGTCATGGCCGTTGCCAACCGGATAGCGGTCGGGGTTCTGTGTCAGGCAGCGGTCGAAGGTATGGGCGCAGCGGGCCGAGAACGGACAGGCCTGCGGCGCCTCGTGCAGGATCGGCGGCTGACCCTCGATCACGTTCAGCTTTTCGGCGCGCGCGCCGCGCACATGCGGGATCGTGCCCAGCAGCGCGCGGGTATAGGGATGCTGCGGGTTCTTGAACAACTCGCGCGCGGGGGCGTGTTCCACGACCTGACCGCCATACATCACCAGCACCCGGTCGGCGATGCCCGCGATGACGCCCAGATCATGGGTGATCCAGACGATCGCCATGCCCAGTTTTTGCCGCAACTCCTTCACCAGTTCGATGATCTGCGCCTGGATTGTGACATCCAGCGCAGTGGTTGGTTCATCCGCGATCAGCACTTTCGGATCGCAGGCCAGCGCTATGGCAATCATCACCCGCTGCCGCATGCCGCCGGAAAACTGGTGCGGATAATCCTTCAGCCGCCGCCGCGCATCGGGAATGCCGACCAGATCGAGAAGTTCCACCGCACGCGTCGCCGCCGCCGTCTTGTTCAGGCCCATGTGCTTGCGCAAGGGTTCCATGATCTGGAAGCCGATGTTGAACACCGGGTTGAGCGAGGTCATCGGGTCCTGAAAGATGAATCCGATCCGCGCGCCACGCACCGCGCGCAGGTCTTCCTCGGAACATTGCAACAGGTCCTTGCCGTCGAACAGTACCTGACCGGCACGCACGTCGGCCGGCGGCGAGGGCAAAAGCCCGATCAGCGACATCATCGTCACCGACTTGCCCGAACCGCTCTCGCCGACCACACCCAGAAGTTCCCCGGGCTTCAGATCGAAGCTGACGGAATTGACCGCGTGAACCTCGCCGGACCTCGTCCTGAACACGGTCTTCAGGTTTTTGACGTCAAGGACGGTCGTTGCCCCATCGGGCATAGAGCGCTCCCCAAGATATTGTTTTTATTCGTTTTTACATGCGCCGGGATCGGGCCTCGGCTGTTGGACTGGGCAAGTGTTAGCACGAAATGCCCCTGTCGCAACCGAGATTCGGGGGAAACTGCCGAAAGGTCACGCATTTGCCCGATGCCTTGGTGCCGGGCCTTGACCGCCGCCGTGCCGCCGCGCACCTTCGCGACTTAGCGAGAGGATTTTCCGCAATGCCAAACGACCTCACCCCGCGCGAGATTCTGGCGAAACTGGTCTCGTTTCCGACCGTCAGCCGCGACAGCAACCTCGATCTGGTCGACTGGGTCGAAGGCTGGCTCGACGATCATGGCATCACCGCACACCGGGTCTGGAATGGCGACCGGACCAAGGCCGCACTTTATGCTCATGTCGGGCCCGAAGTGGACGGCGGCGTGATCCTGTCGGGCCATACCGATGTGGTGCCGGTCGATGGTCAGGACTGGTCCAGCGACCCCTGGGTCCTGACCGAGCGCGACGGCAAGCTTTTCGGGCGCGGTGCGGTCGATATGAAAGGCTTCGACGCGCTGGCGCTCTGGGCAATCGGCCAGGCGGCGGCGCTGGCCGAAAAGGGCGCGCTGAAGCGGCCCCTGCAGATCGCCCTCAGCTACGACGAAGAGGTCGGCTGCCTCGGCGCGCCGCCGATGATCGACGCGATGGTCGGGCACCTGCCCCGCGCCGCTGCAGTGCTGGTCGGCGAGCCGTCGATGATGAAGGTGGTCACCGGCCACAAGGGCGGCATCGGCTTTGCCACCCATGTGAAAGGGTTCGAGGTGCATTCCTCGATCCTGCACACCGGCGTCAACGCGATACACGAGGCGGCGCGGCTGATCGTCTGGGCCAACGAAATGAATGCCGCCAATCAGGCCGCGACGCCCGGCCCGCTTGCGGCGGTCTTCGATCCGCCCTGGACGACATTGCACGTCGGCCAGATCACCGGCGGCACGGCGCATAACATCACTGCGGGCGATTGCCGTTTCGGCTTCGATTTCCGGGTCGTGCCGGGCGAGGATCCGGCCAACTGGGCGGCGCGCTACCGCGCCAAGGTGGCCGAGGTCGAGACAGAGATGAAGGCTGTGCGGCCCGAGGCCGGGATCGCGATCGAACAGTATTTCGACGTGCCGCCGCTGACCCCCGAAGATGCAGGCGCCGCCGAAGAACTGGCCCGGCAACTGACTGGTGACAACGGGCACAGCGTGGTCAGTTACGGCACCGAGGCCGGGCAGTTCCAGGAACGCGGCTATTCCGCCGTGGTCTGCGGCCCGGGCGACATCGCCCAGGCGCACCAGCCGGATGAGTACATCACCGTGGCGCAGTTCGACGCGGGCGAGGCGTTCATGCGGCGGTTGCTGGAGG
>JBBKVJ010000327.1:0-2786 GCA_037968375.1 Paracoccaceae bacterium
GGGTTGCGGCAGGGCGAGGCGTCGATGCCGGGCAGCGCCGACCGGCTGAGCCGCTTCAGCGCCTCATCCACCAGCGGGTCGTCGCGGCGGGTCTCGACCCGGCGCACTTGGCCCAGAACGGTCGAGGCATGTGCCCCCTCGCCCCGCGCCAGAGCCCGGATCGACAGCCCCGCCTCGGTGTGCAGCAGATAGCGCCGCGCCTCATCCGGGACCCAACCCGGAAATGCCGCCACAACATCCGCCACACACATACCGCCCGTCATTCAACGTCCTCGTCCTGTCAATTGGCCAGTGGGTGCTGCCTCAACCTGAAATTGAAGCCTTACCTCGGTCTTAACATTCGCGCCGTTGATGAGCATTCGATCGAAAATCTAAACTTCTTCGTAACTCTACGCGCGGTGGAACAGGCAATACGCAACGCCCGGATAGGTTGCGCTACAGGGAATGCGGATACCTGACCACGGAGAGAACCTCATGACCGATTTTGCACACCATCTTGCCAAGTTGAAGCGACCGCGCCTGTTGATCAGCGCCGCCCGCCACGGGATCGAGGAGTATAATCGCAACCGCGACCTGAAGCGATTGTTCTCGGGCGCGGCACCCAGTCCGCTGGTAGCGATGGCGCGGCTGATCGACACCGAGGCAGCGCTGGAGGACGCGCGCATGCACGGCGGCGCGGCCTACAGCGTGTCACGTCACGTTGACGTGATGATCGCGATCCTGGCCGAAATGCGGCTGATCACGCGCAGCCAGGTGGTCTGAACTCAGTCCAACCCAAGGCGCGGCGCCCTGCACCAAAGTGCAAATGGCTTATCATGGATGGCGACCAACCAGGGCAGGTCGGTCGCCATCCGCGCCTCAGACGAAGGCGTCGGGCATCGAGGCCTTGCGTTCAGCCACAAAGCCATTCAGCGCCTCGGCGATGGCATCATCCATCGGCGGCTGCTGGTAATCGCGCAGCAACTTCTCGACGCGGATTGATGCCAGCGCCACAGTATCGCGCGCGCCTTCCTCGTCCCAGGTCTCGAAGGGTTTGTAATCGAACAGATCGGTGCGCCAAAATGCCTGTTTGAAATTCGCCTGGGTATGCTCGCAGCCCAGGTAATGCCCGCCCGGCCCGACCTCGCGGATGGCATCCATCGCCTGACCGTTCTCGCTGACGTCCACACCCGCCGCCAACCGGTGCAGGATACCCAGCTGGTCGGCATCCATCACGAATTTCTCGTAGGAACTGACCAGCCCGCCCTCGAGCCAGCCGCAGGCATGCAGCATGAAGTTGACGCCCGACAAAAGCCCCATGTTCAGGCTGTTCGCGGTCTCATAGGCGGCCTGCGCGTCGGGCAGTTTCGAGCCGCAGAACGACCCGGCCGAGCGATAGGGCAGCCCCATCCGCCGCGCCAATTGCCCGGCGCCATAGGTGATATGTGCGGCTTCCGGCGTGCCAAAGGTCGGCGCGCCCGAGTTCATGTCGATCGAGGTCACGAAGGCGCCAAAGATCACCGGCGCGCCCTTGCGGACCAGCTGGCTGTAGGCGACGCCCGCCAGAACCTCGGCCAGCACCTGGGTCAGCGTCCCTGCGACCGTCACCGGCGCCATCGCCCCGCCGACGATGAACGGCGAGATGATGCAGGCCTGATTGGCCTTCGCATAGACCTCAAGCGCACCCATCATGGTGGCATCGAAGGTCAGCGGCGAGTTGATGTTGATCAGCGAGGTCATCACCGTGTTCTGATCAACGAAGTCTGCGCCGAACAGGATCTTCGACATCTCGACCGAATCCTGCGCGCGGCTGGGTTCGGTGACCGAGCCCATGTAGGGCTTGTCCGACAGCGTCATATGCGCCAGCAGCATGTCCAGATGCCGCTTGTTTACCGCCACATCCGTGGGCTCGCAGACGGTGCCGCCCGAATGGTGCAGGTATTTCGACATGTAGCCCAGCTTCACGAAATTCCGGAAATCGGCAATCGTGGCATAGCGGCGGCCTCCGGCGGCATCGCGCACGAAGGGCGGGCCATAGACCGGGGCCAGGATCAGGTTCCGGCCACCGATCTCGACATTACGCTCGGGGTTGCGGGCGTGCTGGGTGATCATCGACGGCGCGGTCTTGCACAGCTGCCGCGCCAGACCTTTCGGAATGCGGACCCGCTCGCCGTCCACATCGGCACCAGCCGCGCTCCAAAGCTCAAGCGCTGCGGGGTTCTCGGGGAAGTTCACGCCGATCTCTTCCAGCACCGTCTCGGCATTGGCCTCGATGATCTGCAGCGCCTCTTCGTTCAGGATTTCCAGATTGGGGATGTTGCGCTCGATATAGCGCGCCGCCTCGATCCGCACCGCGGTGCGTTCGGCCCGACGGGTCGCACCGCCGCCGCCCCGCGTTCTGCGCCCGGTCACAGCTACATCACTCATGGCAAACCCTCCAACGGCAGAATTGCCCTGTTATGACGCCAAATCCCCGATATCGGGCCCCGTTTTCGCCGCTTGCCGCCCAAAAACGACATGACGGAAACCACATTCCCTTCAGTCCCGCGCGCGCAGCATCGCAATCGGGCAATCGGCGGCACCGGGGTAGCCGTCAGTTTCGCCATAGGTGGCGTCCAGTCCGACGGCGCTGGCTTCAACGACAAGGGCCTCCCTGTCGGGGAAAAGATATCGGATATCCAACCCGGAAAAGGCACGCAGATACACCGCTTGGCTGACGTCGATCCCGACGCCGCGCGCGAAGTCCTCAAGATCGCCAAGCTTTTCGGCCGCAGCCAGGATCTCGGCACGGGCACCTGGTAACTCAG
>JBBKVJ010000328.1:0-3329 GCA_037968375.1 Paracoccaceae bacterium
ATCGAAGAGATGGCCGCGGCGCTCGACCGCGGTGCGGCCGCCGGCGCCGAACTTCTCGACGGGATCGAGAGCATTGTCAGGCGCGCGGCGGCGCGGGCATTCGGTATGGACTTCCGCCATCTCTATGACACGGAGACCCGGACCTTCTTCGTCGGCTACAGCCTCGGCTCGGACAGGCTCGACCAGCACCGCTACGACCTCTTGGCAAGCGAGGCGCGACTGGCAAGCTATTTCGCGATCGCCAAGCGCGACGTGCCGGTCGAACACTGGTTCCATCTCGGGCGGCCTATAACCGAGGTCGGTGGCATGCTAGCGGCGCTATCCTGGAACGGGTCCATGTTTGAATATCTGATGCCGGCGCTGTTGCTGCCCAGCGAGGCTGGGCGGCTTTTGGGGCAGAGCGAACGCGCCGCAGTTTCCGCGCAACGGCGCTATGGCGAGAAGCTCGGCCTGCCCTGGGGCGTCTCGGAGTCGGGCTATGCCGCCCGCGATGCCGCGCACCGGTATCAGTATCAGGCCTTCGGCGTGCCGGGCCTTGGCCTGAAACGCGGCCTGTCCGAGGATTATGTGGTCGCCCCCTATGCCAGCGCGCTGGCGCTGGCCGTCGCACCGACTGCAGCCACGGCCAACCTTCGACGATTGGATAAGCTGGGGTTGCGCGGCCAGTACGGTTTCTTCGAAGCGGCGGATTTTACGCCGGACCGGCGGCCTCTGGAAGGCGGTTTTACCCCGGTGCGGGCCTATATGGCACACCATCAGGGCATGATCGCCGCAGCCATCGGCAACGCTCTGAACGACAATATCCTGGTCGCCCGCTTTGGACGCGAGCCGCACATGCGCGCAACGGAACTGCTGTTGCAAGAGCGCGTGCCCTGGGAGTTCCCACCTGACGAGGCGACAGAAGCGGAAACCACCACGCCCGACCTTTCCCGTACGCCGACGCCAGCACTGCACGGCTGGACCGCACCAAACGAGCCGAGCCCGCAGCTTCACGTCATCGGCAACGGAAGCCTTGCGTCCTGGATCACCGACGTCGGCGGGGGTGCGCTCTGGTGGCGCGGCCAGGCGCTGACGCGATGGACCGGAGATGCCGTTTGCCGCAATGGCGACGCGCGGATCTATGTCAGTGAGCCCGAAACCGGTGCCGTCTGGTCACTTGGTTGCCGTGGGGCGGACTCATCGTCAAAGACAATCTACCATGCACATGAGGTCGAGTTTCACGAACGCGCAGAGGGCCTGTCCACCAGTCTCCAAATTGCTGTTGCGCCCGGCGACGATGTGGAGGTTCGCCGGGTTACCCTCTTCAACGACAGCGGCAAGACGCGCGAGTTCTATCTGACCAGCTATGCCGAGGTGGTGCTTGCGCCCGCGACCGACCATGAACGGCACCCGGCCTTCAGCAAGCTCTTCGTCCACAGCGAGCGGCTCGATGCGCTGAACGCGCTTGTATTCACCCGTCGCCCGCGGCGACCATCGGATCGGCCGCCAGTTCTGGTTCACAGCATTCTTACCGCCGATGCGGCTGTAACGCCGGCAGGCTTCGAGACCGACCGCCGGGGTTTCCTCGGCCGGCATGGTGACGCTGCTCGACCGCCTGGCGCTACCGGCCCACTGGCGGGCGGCGTCGGATGGACACTCGATCCGGTGATGGCTTTGCGCGCGCGGGTCATGCTGGCGCCTGGAGCGCGGACGCAGGTTGCCTTCGTGACGGTTGCGGCAGGGTCGCGTGAGGCCGCGCTCGAAATCGCCGAGCGTTATGCAACCGCGCCGGCTCTCGAATGGGCAATGGAGGATGCGCTGCGATCCGCAGCGATCGAGGCGCGGCGTCTTGGCCTCAATTCGCAGGCGCTGGCAGAGGCACAGACCCTGTGTCGTGATCTCGTTCTTCTCCGCCCGCCCGCGTCCGTGCCCGCGTTTGCATCCGAGAACGGCCTTCCGGCGCAGCCGCAGCTCTGGAAGATCGGCCTTTCTGGAGATCTGCCGATTGTGCTGGTGCGGGTGGTGGATGATGCGCATGCTTGGTTGCTCCCTGTCGTGATACGGACGCATCAGTGGTGGCTGCGGCGCGGTCTTCGCTCGGATCTGGTCATCCTGCGCGAAGGCGCTTCCGGCTATCAGGAGCCGATCCGCGAACTTCTTTTCGCCACTCTGCGCGAGGCCGGCGTCCCCGAGGGTCTCGGAGGACCGGGTGGCGTTCACCTTCTTGCGGCAGACCGGTTCGGCGCATCCGAGCGGCGGACCCTTGAGGCTTCGGCCCGGCTGTCACTCGACGGCGCGGCCGGATCACTCGCTGATGCGGTTGCCGCTCCGCGCCCGGTGCGCATCGCGCCACCTGGCTTCCAGCCGGTCGGGCCGCCACCGCCAGAGCCGACATCCGCACCCGCACTCGCACCCCCGTCTGACAGCGCTTTCGACAATTCCTATGGCGGCTTCGCGCCTGACGGAGACTATGTGATTCATCTTGAGGGAGGGCGCCGGACGCCCGCGCCTTGGTGCAACATTCTGGCGAATGAAAGCTTCGGATCGATCGTGTCGGAGGCGGGGCTTGGCTTCACCTGGTGCATCAACAGCGGCGAACATCGCCTCACGCCCTGGTCAAACGATCCGCTGGTGGATCCGCAGGCCGAGGCGCTTTACCTGCGTGACGAAGAGACGGCCCAAATCTGGACGCCGACCCCGCTTCCGGCAGGTCGTGATGCCGCCTGCCAGATCCGTCACAGTCCGGGTGCCACGGCCTGGCAACGCAACGGCGAAGGCCTGGAGCAGCGTCTCACCGTCTTCGTCCCGCCCGATGCTCCGGTGAAGCTGGCGCTTCTCAGTCTGCACAATCCAGGCACGCACGCCCGCCGGTTCACCGCCACCTACTACGCGGAATGGCTGCTTGGCGCGCTTGCCAGCATGGCGCGCCCGCATCTGGTCTGCGGCTATGATGTCAACAGCCGGGCTTTGATTGCCCGCAATGGCTGGAATCCTGAATTCGGCGACCGCACGGCGTTTCTGGCGGCGAGCCGTCCGCCCCATAGTCTGACGTGCGATCGCGCGGCGTTTCTCGGCGAGCAGGGTGATCCGGCACACCCCGCCGGTCTGATGTCCTGGAGCCTCGACGGCGCGCTTGATGGCATCGCTGACCCCTGCGCGGCGTTTCAGGTCCATATCGATCTCGCAGCGGGGGCGACCGAAGAGGTGGTTTTTGTTCTTGGCGAGGGGAGTGATCCGACCGAGGCGGCACGCCTGGCCGTGCATTGGGCTGACGTCGGGAACGCAAAGCAGGCGCTGGCCGCGAACCGGTTGGTTTGGGAACAGAGACTTGGCGCCGTCACGGTCACCAC
>JBBKVJ010000329.1:0-19009 GCA_037968375.1 Paracoccaceae bacterium
CCCTACGACTCGCTGGCGCAACTGCGTCAGGCGCTGGTCAAGGCGCACCCCGCGTTGGGCCGGATCGACGAGGTGACCGAGAACGCGTGGACGCCGCTGCCGGTCAAGGCGCCCGGCAAGGCCAGGTTCCGTGCCACGACCACCGATTTCTACCTGACCAACCCGTGTGCGCGCGCCCCGGAATTGATGGCCGACCTATCGGCCCGAGCCACGGCGCGCGCGACCGCGCCGATGGCGGCGGAGTAGCGGCGTTGCGGGCGGGTCATATCGCGGATGGTTTGCGCCCCAAAAGGGTGGCATTCGGGCTCGGGATGCGCTTTACACCATGACGCGGGGGGCCAGAGTCGGGCCGCATCGCGCTTGAGGGACAGATAGGCATGGACGCATTTCTCGGCACCCCATTTGGCACGCTGGTCCTGATCATGGCGCAATGCCTGCTGGTCATCGGTTTCGTGATGATCTCGCTGTTGTTCCTGGTCTATGGCGACCGCAAGATCTGGGCTGCCGTGCAGATGCGCCGGGGCCCGAACGTGGTCGGCGTCTTCGGGTTGCTGCAATCGGTGGCGGATGCGCTGAAATACGTGGTCAAAGAGGTGGTCGTGCCCGCCGGTGCCGACCGCCCGGTGTTTTTCCTCGCACCGATCACCTCGTTCGTGCTGGCGATGGTGGCCTGGGCGGTGATCCCCTTTGCCGATGGCTGGGTGCTGGCCGACCTCAACGTTGCCATCCTTTATGTCTTCGCGGTGTCCTCGCTTGAGGTCTACGGCGTGATCATGGGCGGCTGGGCGTCGAACTCGAAATATCCGTTCCTGGGCTCGCTCAGGTCCGCCGCACAGATGATCTCGTACGAGGTTTCGATCGGGCTGATCATCGTCGGCGTGATCCTGTCCACCGGCTCGCTGAACTTTTCTGCCATCGTTGCTGCACAGGACACCGGGTATGGCCTTTTCGGCTGGTACTGGCTGCCGCACTTGCCGATGGTGTTCTTGTTCTTCATCTCGGCGCTGGCCGAAACCAACCGCCCGCCGTTCGACTTGCCCGAGGCCGAGTCCGAACTGGTCGCGGGCTATCAGGTCGAATATTCCTCGACCCCGTTTCTGCTGTTCATGGCCGGCGAATACATCGCCATCTTCCTGATGTGCGCGCTGACGACGCTGTTGTTCTTCGGCGGCTGGCTGTCGCCGATCCCGGGCCTGCCCGACGGCGCCTTGTGGATGGTCGGCAAGATGGCGTTCTTCTTTTTCCTCTTCGCGATGGTGAAGGCTGTCGTGCCGCGCTACCGCTATGACCAGCTGATGCGGATCGGCTGGAAGGTGTTCCTGCCGCTGTCGCTGGCCTGGGTGGTGATCGTGGCGTTTTTGGCGAAATTCGAAGTGCTCGGCGGCTTTTGGGCGCGCTGGGCTGTGGGGGGCTAAGCTATGAACTACGATCAAGAACACTTCATCGAAGCGGTTCGGTCTCCGAGTGGTATGAAACGTCTTGCAGCAGTTCTTTCGACGCTAAGCGTCGAAGAGATTGAGGCTTTCGTGGGCGAGATTTCGGAGAAGCTTGGTACACTCATCTACAATGATGAGAGGGCTAAAGCCGAACGAATTCAGATCCTTGTTGCCGGTATTGCGAGTTACGCAGCAGACCCAAGCTGGAAAGAAGCTGACTGATGACCCAGTTTGACTACACCCGCGCCGGAAAATACTTCCTGCTGTTCGACTTCTTCAAAGGCTTCGGCCTCGGCCTCAAGTATTTCTTCGCCCCCAAGGTCACGCTGAACTACCCGCACGAAAAGGGCCCGCTGTCGCCCCGGTTCCGCGGTGAACACGCACTCCGCCGGTATCCCAACGGCGAGGAGCGGTGCATCGCGTGCAAGCTGTGCGAGGCGATCTGTCCGGCACAGGCGATCACCATCGATGCCGAGCCGCGCGAGGATGGCAGCCGCCGCACCACGCGCTATGACATCGACATGACCAAATGCATCTACTGCGGGTTCTGTCAGGAGGCCTGCCCGGTCGATGCCATCGTCGAAGGCCCGAACTTCGAGTTCGCCACCGAGACCCGCGAAGAGCTGTTCTACGACAAGACCAAGCTTTTGGAGAACGGCGACCGCTGGGAGGCCGAGATCGCCCGCAACCTTGAGATGGACACGCCCTACCGATGACCGATCCGAAAAACCCCTTTGAAGACATGATGGCGATGGGCCAGGAATGGGCCAAGGCGCTGAACCCGGCGCTGGAAAGCTTTACCCCCAAGGGGTTCGAGGCGATGTGGCCGACGATGCCCAAGGACATCATGGAAGCGATGATGGGCAAGACCTACAACCCCGAGGGGCTGGATTCGAAGACCAAGATGCTGCTGACGTTGGGTGCGCTGACGATCCTTGGCGCCCAGGCCGAGGCGCAGATCCGCCTGACCGTGCGCCATGCTTTGGAGGCCGGGGCGACCAAGCAGGAGATCGCCGAGACCATCGCGATTGTCGGTGTTTTTGGCGGCGTTCCCGCGATGACCAAGTCGATGGAGCTTGCGAAGGGCGTGATGGAGACCGGGGAGGACAAGGCATGACCGTGGCGGCACTGGCCTTCTACGCCTTCGCGATCACCGTCGTTTCGGCGGGGTTCATGGTGACCGTGGCCAGAAATCCGGTGCATTCGGTGCTCTGGCTGATCCTGACGTTTTTGTCGTCGGCCGGTCTTTTCGTGCTGTTGGGGGCCGAGTTCGTGGCGATGCTATTGATCATCGTCTATGTCGGCGCCGTGGCGGTGCTGTTCTTGTTCGTGGTGATGATGCTGGACGTGGATTTTGCCGAGCTGAAGGCCGAAATGGCGCGCTACATGCCCTTGGCGGCACTGATCGGAGTGGTGCTGTTGATGCAGCTGGCACTGGTCTTCGGCGCCTGGCAGACCGCGCCCGAGGCCGAGGGCCTGCGCCGGGCGGTGTCGCCGGATATTGCCGAGATGCACAACACCAAGGCCATCGGCATGATCCTGTATGATCAGTATTTCCTGCTGTTCCAGCTGGCCGGTCTGATCCTGCTGGTGGCGATGATCGGGGCGATTGTCCTGACCCTGCGCCACCGGGTCGGCATCAAGCGGCAGAACGTCATTGCCCAGATGCACCGCGATCCCGCACTGGCAATGGAGCTGAAAGATGTGAAGCCGGGGCAGGGGCTGTAGACAACCCCGGCCTCGCCCCCGACCTGATCCGGGGCGACATGGGCAAGAGAATGACATCGGGCTTAAGACCCGGAGGGACGAAGAGAAGATGATTACGCTGACCCACTACCTGACCGTTGCCGCCGCACTTTTTGTGATCGGCATTTTTGGCATCTTCCTGAACCGGAAGAACGTGATCGTCATCCTGATGTCGATTGAGCTGATGCTGTTGGCGGTCAACATCAACCTCGTCGCTTTCTCGGCGTTTCTGGGTGACCTCGTGGGTCAGGTGTTCACGATGTTCGTCCTCACCGTGGCTGCCGCCGAGGCGGCCATCGGCCTGGCCATCCTCGTGACGTTCTTCCGCAACCGGGGAACGATCGACGTGGAAGACGTGAATGTGATGAAGGGCTGAGGATGGCACTTTATCATCATATCGTTGCAGCGGTTGCGTCTGCGGGGCTGTTGCTGGCCGCGGGTGCCGCTATCGCTGAGAACGAGCGGGGCCCGGAATGCGGCTGGGATTTCGCCGGGCAACGGTTCGTGCAGGGCGGCGCGCCGGCCTGGGTCAGCGGCGGCGGCAGCCCTGAGTTCGCCGCGACCTTTATCGGTGACGACGGTCAGGACTGGTTAATCCTGCATCACTGCCCGTCCGGCAGATACATCTTGGCTGCGGCCAAGGAGGCTGAGGCCGATCGTATAGGCGAGCGGTTCGAGTTTCTGCTCGACACCGACACCAAATACACGATGGACGAGATCGGCACCGAACTGGCGGCCCTGGGGGCCGGTGTCCGGCGCGGGCAGGGCGATATAGGTCGCTGCGACTGCGACCTTCTCGCATCGATAAGCCGTTGACATGAAAGGCTGAGCGCTTGGAAACGATCATCCTCTTCGCGCCACTTCTGGGCGCCCTCCTTTGCGGCTTTGGCTGGCGCATCATCGGCGAGACGGCCGCGATCTGGACGTCGACGACGCTGTTGTTCCTCGCCTGCCTGCTGTCGTGGGTGGTGTTCCTGGGTTTCGATGGTGAAACCCAGCAGATCACCCTCTTCCGCTGGATCGAAAGCGGCAACCTGGCCACCGACTGGGCCATTCGCCTCGACCGTCTGACCGCGATCATGCTGATCGTCGTCACCACGGTGTCGGCCCTCGTCCACCTTTATTCGGTGGGCTACATGGACCACGACGTGAACTGGCATGAGGGCGAGACCTACAAGCCGCGCTTCTTCGCCTATCTCTCGTTCTTCACCTTCGCGATGCTGATGCTGGTGACCGCCGACAATCTGGTGCAGATGTTCTTCGGCTGGGAGGGTGTCGGCGTCGCTTCCTACCTTCTGATCGGGTTCTACTACCGCAAGCCGTCCGCCAATGCCGCCGCGATCAAGGCTTTCGTGGTCAACCGGATCGGCGATTTCGGCTTTGCCTTGGGCATCTTTGCGCTGTTCTTCCTGGTCGATTCTATCAACCTCTCGGATATCTTCGCCGCCGCTCCCGAACTGGCGCAGACCAACCTCACCTTCCTCTGGACCGAGTGGAACGCCGCGAACCTGATCGCCTTCCTGCTGTTCGTCGGTGCGATGGGCAAATCGGCGCAGTTGTTCCTGCACACTTGGCTGCCCGACGCGATGGAGGGCCCGACGCCGGTGTCCGCACTGATCCATGCCGCAACGATGGTAACGGCGGGGGTGTTCCTGGTCTGCCGGATGTCGCCGCTGTTCGAGTTTGCGCCCGAGGCGAAGATGTTCGTCGTGGTCGTTGGCGCCTCGACGGCCTTTGTAGCGGCGACGATCGGGCTGGTGCAGAACGACATCAAGCGGGTGATCGCCTATTCGACCATGTCGCAGCTTGGCTACATGTTCGTGGCAGCTGGCGTCGGGGTCTATTCGGTGGCGATGTTCCACCTGCTGACCCATGCGTTCTTCAAGGCGATGCTGTTCCTGGGCGCGGGGTCAGTGATCCACGCGATGCATCACGAGCAGGATATGCGTAACTACGGCGGCCTCAGGAAGAAGATCCCCTACACCTTTGCCGCGATGCTGATCGGCACGCTGGCGATCACCGGTGTCGGCATCCCGTTGACCCATATCGGCTTTGCCGGGTTCCTGTCGAAAGATGCGGTGATCGAAAGCGCCTTTGCGGGCGGTTCGGGCTATGCCTTTTGGCTTCTGGTGATCGCCGCCTGTTTCACCTCGTTCTATTCCTGGCGGCTGATGTTCATGACCTTCTATGGCGCGCCGCGCGGCGATCATCACACCCATGAGCACGCCCACGAAAGCCCCTGGACGATGCTGGTGCCCTTGGGCGCGCTGGCCGTGGGTTCGGTGTTCGCCGGCATGGTCTGGTACAACAGCTTTTTCGGTGATCACGCCTCGGTCGAGAAGTTCTTCGGCATTCCGCAAGCCGAGGTTGCGTTGGTTTCCGTCGAAGCTGACGCCCATGCCGAGCCACTTGCCGCAGATGGCATCGAAAAGCAGCTTCTGCCGGGCGAGGGGTCCGGATCGGGTCTGGTCGTGGGCGGCGAAGGTTCCGGCTCTGGCCTGATCGCCGGGGCGGACCACGCGGCAGGTGTCGGCGGGATCGACGGAGGCGCTGTGAAGTCGGCCAGCGACGCGGCTGCCGGAGACCATTCCGAGGCATCCTCTGCCATCGCAGCTCCCGGCGCGGGCGCGATCTACATGGCTCCCGACAACCACGTGATGGATGACGCGCACCACGCGCCGACCTGGGTCAAGGTCTCGCCCTTTGTCGCGATGCTGATCGGCTTCTCGCTGGCGTTCCTGTTCTACATCCGCCGCCCCGATCTGCCGGGCAGGCTGGCCGAAAACCAGCGGCCGCTATACCTGTTCCTCCTCAACAAATGGTACTTCGACGAGCTGTACGATTTCATCTTTGTCCGTCCCGCCAAGGCGCTGGGCAGCTTTCTTTGGCGGCGGGGTGATGGCAACGTGATCGACGGCACTCTGAACGGTGTGGCGATGGGGATCATCCCGTTCTTCACCCGCCTCGCCGGGCGGGCGCAGTCGGGATACATCTTCACCTATGCCTTCGCGATGGTGTTGGGGATCACGGCCCTGGTGACGTGGGTCACACTGACCGGAGGCGGCAACTGATGGACAACCTTCTTTCCATCGTCACCTTCCTGCCGCTGGCCGCCGCGGTCATCCTGGCGCTGTTCCAGCGTGGCGACGACGAGACGGCGCGCAAGGGTGCAAAGTGGCTGGCGCTGTTCATCACCTCTATAACCTTCCTGGCCTCGCTGTTCCTGCTGACCGGGTTCGATCCTGCCGACACGGGTTTCCAGTTCGTCGAAGAGCACGAATGGATGTTCGGCCTCAACTACAAGGTCGGCGTCGACGGGTTGTCGATCCTCTTTGTGCTGCTGACCACGTTCCTGATGCCGATCACCATCGCCGCGTGCTGGAATGTCGAACACCGGGTCAAGGAATACATGATCGCGTTTCTGGTGCTGGAAACGCTGATGCTGGGCGCCTTCGTGGCGCTGGACCTCGTGCTGTTCTACCTGTTCTTCGAGGCGGGCCTCATTCCGATGTTCCTGATCATCGGCATCTGGGGTGGTGCGGCGCGGATCTACGCGGCGTTCAAGTTCTTCCTGTATACCTTCCTCGGCTCGGTCCTGATGCTGGTCGCGATGATCGCGATGTATGCCGATGCCGGCACCACCGACATCCCAGCACTTTTGGGCCACCGCTTTGGGTCGGAGACCTTCAGCCTGATGGGCATCCAGATCGTCGGCGGCATGCAGACGCTGCTGTGGGTCGCGTTCTTCGCCTCGTTCGCAGTGAAGATGCCGATGTGGCCAGTGCACACATGGCTGCCCGATGCGCACGTTCAGGCGCCGACGGCGGGGTCGGTGGTGCTGGCGGCGATCTTGCTGAAGATGGGCGGCTACGGATTCCTGCGCTTTTCCTTGCCGATGTTCCCGGTGGCGTCGGACCTTCTGGCGCCGTTCGTGTTGTGGATATCGGCGATTGCCATCGTCTATACCTCGCTGGTCGCACTGGCGCAGACCGACATGAAAAAGCTGATCGCCTATTCGTCGGTGGCCCACATGGGTTATGTGACCGCAGGCATTTTCGCGGCCAATCAGCAGGGCGTCGATGGCGCGATCTTCCAGATGATTTCGCACGGCTTCATCTCGGGCGCGTTGTTCCTCTGTGTCGGGGTGATCTACGACCGGATGCACACGCGCGAGATTTCGGCCTATGGCGGGTTGGTGAACCGGATGCCCGCCTATGCGGCGATCTTCATGCTGTTCACGATGGCCAATGTCGGCCTGCCGGGGACATCAGGGTTCATCGGCGAATTCCTGACGCTGGTCGGCATCTTTCAGGTCAACACCTGGGTCGCAGCCGTCGCAGCGCTTGGCGTGATCCTGTCGGCGGGTTACGCGCTATGGCTGTATCGCCGGGTTGTCATGGGCGACCTGATCAAGGAGAGCTTGCGCTCGATCACCGACATGACCGGCCGCGAAAAGGCGATCTTTGCGCCGCTGGTGGTGATGACCATCCTGCTGGGCGTCTATCCGGCCCTTGTCACCGATATCATCGGGCCGTCGGTTGCTGCCCTTGTCGCGGGATATGAGACCGCATTGCTTGACGCCGAGGCGGTGATCCGCCTCGTGCAGAACTGAGGGGCCCCGCGATGTCCGCCGATCTGAATGTCATCCTGCCCGAAATCCTGCTGTCGCTCTACGCGATGGCGGCGCTGCTGTTCGGGGTCTACGGGTCCAAGGACCGCAGCGCCTCGATGATCCTCTGGGCAACGGTCGCTGTCTTTGTGGCTTTGGCGCTTTGGATCGGCGCGGGCAACGGCGCCCGTTCGGGATTCGGCGGCACGTTCAACGACGATCCCTTCGCCCGCTTCGCCAAGGTGGTGGTGCTGTTGTCCGCCGCCGCCGTTCTGCTGATGGGCGAAAGCTACATGGTGCGGCGCGGGCTGCTCAGGTTCGAGTATCCGATTCTGGTCGCACTGGCAGTCGTCGGCATGATGGTGATGGTCTCGGCCGGCGATCTGATCGTGCTTTACATGGGGCTGGAACTGCAGTCGCTGTCGCTTTACGTGATCGCCGCCCTGCGCCGCGACAGCGTCAAATCGACCGAGGCGGGGCTGAAGTATTTCGTCCTTGGTGCGCTGTCGTCGGGGCTTTTGCTATACGGCGCGTCGCTGACCTACGGCTATACCGGCACCACGAATTTCGCCGGCATCATCCAGACTGTGGGTGCGGGCGGGATGTCGATCGGCCTGCTCCTTGGCCTCGCGTTCCTCTTTACCGGGCTGGCCTTCAAGGTTTCCGCCGTGCCGTTTCACATGTGGACCCCCGATGTCTACGAAGGTGCGCCGACTCCGATCACCGCGTTCTTCGCCACAGCCCCCAAGATGGCCGCGATGGCGCTGTTCGCGCGGCTGGCGCATGACGCCTTTGGCGGCGCCAGCGCGGAATGGGGGCAGATCGTGGCGTTCCTGTCAGTCGCTTCGATGTTCCTCGGTGGCATTGCGGCCATCGGACAGCGCAATATCAAGCGGCTGATGGCCTATTCCTCTATCGCCCACATGGGCTTTGCGCTGATGGGTCTGGCGGCTGGCACCGCGTTGGGTGTCGAGGCGATGCTGATCTACATGGCGATCTATGTTACAATGAACATCGGCACCTTCGCCTTCATCCTGTCGATGGAAAAGGATGGCGCACCGGTGACGGACATCGCGTCCCTCAATATGTATTCGGCCCGCGAACCCGGCAAGGCCTTGGCGATGCTGGTGCTGCTGTTCAGTCTTGCGGGCGTGCCGCCTCTCTTGGGCTTTTTCGGCAAGTTCGCGGTCCTGCAGGCCGCCGTCGAGGCTGACATGGCCTGGCTTGCGGTGGCGGGCGTGGTGGCCAGCGTGATCGGCGCCTTCTATTACCTGCGCATCGTCTACTTCATGTATTTCGGCGAAGAACGCGAACCGCTTGATCCGGTCCGCAACCCGGTCCTCTGGACCTTCCTGATGGGCTCGGCACTGGTGATGGTTCTGGGTATCGTCAACCTCTTCGGGATCGAAGGTCTGGCGACAGCGGCGGCGGAAACCCTTGTCCGCTGAGGCACCTCCCAACGAGGCGTGGCCCGAGCGTTACGACCGGATCGTGCTGGACGAGGTCGACAGCACCAACGCCCAGGCGGTGCGCGCTGCGGCGATGCTGGGCAAGCGCACCTGGATCATGGCGCGCCACCAGACTGCGGCACATGGGCGCCGGGGCAGACCCTGGGCCATGGCGCCGGGAAATTTCGCGGCAACGCTGGCGCAAAAGCTTGAGGCGACACCGCTGCAGGCGGCACAACGGTCTTTCGTCGCGGCTTTGGCCTTGCACGAAGCGCTGGTGGGGGTGTCCGGGCAGCGCGATGCATTTGCGCTGAAATGGCCCAATGATGTGCTTTTGAACGGCGGCAAGGTTGCCGGGATCTTGCTGGAGAATGGCGGCAGCGCTATGTCGCAGCTGTTGTGCATCGGCATAGGCGTCAACCTGGTGGCCGCCCCCGACCCAAGCGAGGTCGACGCCGGTGCGACAAGGCCGGTTTCGCTGCTGGGCGAAACTGCTGTCGAAGTCGAGGCGGAGTTCTTGCTGGAACAACTCGCACTGGCCTATGCCCGCTGGGAGGATCTGTTCGGCATCATGGGCTTTTCTCCGATCCGCGAGGCCTGGCTGGCGCGCGCGGCCGGGTTGGGCGACACGATCACCGCCCGTGTCGGCGAGAACACCTACAAGGGACGGTTCGAGACGCTGGATGACACCGGCGCTTTGGTGCTTGAAACCCCCGAGGGTCAGGTCAACGTCCCTGCCGGCGACGTGTATTTCTGAGGGCGGGCGGCATGCTTCTTTGTATCGATTGCGGCAATACCAACACGGTCTTCTCGGTCTGGGACGGGGCGCGGTTTCTGGCCACCTTTCGGACTTCGACCGAGCACCAGCGCACGGCGGATCAGTATTTCGTCTGGTTCTCGACGCTGATGGGTCATCGCAAGGTCGAGATCGACATCAAAGAGGTGATCATCGCCTCGACCGTGCCGCGCGTCGTCTTCAACCTGCGGGTCCTGGCGGATCGCTATTTTGGCTGCCGCCCGCTGGTTGTGGGCAAGCCCGAATGCCTGCTGCCGGTGCCGCCCCGTGTCGATGAGGGGGTGCGCCCCGGTCCGGACCGGCTTGCCAATGCGGCAGGTGCCTATCACCGGCACGGCGGCGACGCCGTGGTCGTCGATTTCGGCACCGCGACGAATTTCGACGTGGTGGCCAGCGATGGCGCCTATGTCGGCGGCGTGATCTCGCCCGGCGTGAACCTGTCGCTTGAGGCGCTGCATCAGGGCGCCGCCGCCCTGCCGCATGTGGATATCACCAAGCCCGAGCAGGTCATCGGCAAGAACACCGTTGCCTGCATCCAGTCGGGCGTTTTTTGGGGCTATGTCGGGCTGGTGCAGGGCATCACCGACCGGATCAAGGCGGAATACGGACGCCCGATGAAAGTGATCGGCACCGGGGGGCTTGCACCTCTGTTCGCGACGGGCGATGTGCTGTTCGACGTGATCGAGGACGATCTGACGATGCATGGCCTGACGGTGATCCATCGGTACAACAAGGAAAATGGAACCGCATGAAGAAGAAAGAGCGCCTGATCTACCTGCCCCTCGGTGGCGCGGGCGAGGTCGGCATGAACGCCTATGTCTACGGCTATGGGCCCGAGGGCAAGGAACGCCTGATCCTGGTCGATCTGGGCCTGACCTTTCCCGATATGGACACGACACCCGGCGTCGATCTGATCCTGCCCGATATCGCCTGGCTCGAGGCCCGCGCCGACCGGCTTGAGGCGATCTTTATCACCCATGCCCATGAAGATCATGTCGGTGCGCTGGGTCATTTCTGGCACCGGCTGAAGGTGCCGGTCTTCACGCGCAAGTTCACCGCGGTGATCGCCAGGCTGAAGCTTGAGGAGCATGGAAGGGACACCTCGGCGCTGCACACCGTCGGCGCCTATCCCGAGGTGATCGAGGCCGGTCCGTTCAAGGTCTCGTTCCTGCCGGTGTCGCATTCGATCCCGGAAAGCTCGGCGCTGGTGATCGACACGCCGGTGGGCCGGATCGTCCATACCGGCGACTTCAAGCTGGACGGCAATCCGATGGTCGGCGAGGCGTTCGATGCGAAACTGTGGCATTCGGTGGCCAAGGGAGGCGTGAAGGTTCTGACCTGCGACAGCACGAACGTGTTCGTCAATCATCCGGGTCGGTCCGAGGCGGTTCTGGCGCCGGATATCACCAAGCTGATCGCCGGTGCGAAGGGCATGGTCGCGGCCACGACCTTTGCCTCGAACGTGGCGCGGGTCCGGACGCTGGCTGCGGCTGGCGTCGCGGCGGGCCGGTCGGTGGTGCTGCTGGGCCGGGCGATGAAACGGATGGTGTCGGTGTCCGAAGAGACCGGCGTTCTGACCGATTTCTCGGGCACGCTGTCGCCCGAAGAGGCCGGCAGTATCGCGCGCAACAACCTGATGCTGATCGTCACCGGCAGTCAGGGCGAACGCCGTGCCGCCTCGGCGCAGTTGAGCCGGGGCAAATACATGGGATTCGAGATGAAAGAGGGCGATACGTTCCTCTTTTCGTCAAAGACCATCCCCGGCAACGAACGCGGCGTATTGCGGATCTGGAATGCGTTTTCCGAGATCGGCGTCGATGTGGTGGATGACCATGACGGTCTCTATCACGTCTCAGGCCATGCCAACCGCCCCGATCTTGAGGCGGTGCACGACCTGATGAAGCCGGAAATCCTGATCCCGATGCACGGTGAACACCGGATGCTGCGCGAACATGCGCAGATCGGTGCCGCCAAGGGGCTGGCGACCGAGGTGGTGGTCAACGGCTCGATGGTCGACCTGACCGGCGACCGGCCCGAGATCATTGAATATATCGAGACCGGACGCACCTATCTGGATGGCTCGGTGTTGATCGGCGCGATGGACGGTGTCGTCCGCGACCGGATCCGGATGGCGCTGTTCGGCCATGTCATGGTGACCTTGATCGTCGAGGATGACGCGGCCCTGGGCGATGCCTGGGCCGAGGTTATGGGCCTGCCCGAGACCGGACGCTCAAAGACGCCGCTGGCCGAGGTGATCGAGGCTGCGGTGAACGAATTTCTTGAACGCGCCGGCCGCAAGGAGATGGCGAGCGACGACAAGATCGACGAGGCGGTGCGCCGGATCGTGCGTCAGGTATCGCTGGAAGAGATCGGCAAGAAGCCCGAGGTTACCGTTGTGGTCAGCCGGATCTCATCAAGCTGAGATCCCGAATAACGAGCCGCCGGGGGCTGACGAAGCCACCGGCGGACATGTTCAAGCCAGAATGATTGTAGAAGTAGCTGTCAGAGGCGCCGCCGGTCAGTCTCCGGCGGGCACCTTGAAGCCACGGGTCAGGAAGTCCGGCACGTGATCGCCGAGACCGACGACCTGAGGGCCGTCACGCCGGTCGTTGCCGCGATTGCCATTACGATCGCCACCGCGATCATTATTGCCACGTTCGCCATTGCCGCGATCGGTATTGCCACGTTCGTTGCCGCCTCTGCCGCGCGGGGCACGGTCGCGTCCGCCGCGATCCTCGCGCTCGTTCTGACGCGGGCGGTCTTCGGTGGCGGGGGTGGGTGTAGCCTCGGGCGCGGCGTCGGTCGCTTCGCGCGCCGGTTCCGCAGTCTCGGATGCCGCCTCGGTCACTGGGTCACGACGCTTGCGCGGTGCGCGTTCACGGCGGGCGCGGGGCTTTTCCTCGGCATCGTCATTGCGCTCGGGTGGCTCGGCAGGCGCCGTGACACTGGCACCCGGTGCGGCGGTGCGAGGAATTGTCGTCTTGATCAGGTCTTCGATGGCGGCAAGGTATTTGTCATCCGAAGGCACTGCCAGTGTGATCGCGGTACCCAGCTTGCCGGCGCGGCCGGTACGGCCGATCCGGTGCACGTAATCCTCGGCATGGCTTGGCACGTCGAAGTTGAAGATATGGCTGACGTTCGGGATATCGAGGCCGCGCGCGGCGACGTCGGAGGCGATCAGGAACCGCAGCGTGCCCTCGCGGAAGCCTTCCAGCGTCCGGGTGCGCTGGCTTTGGTCCAGATCGCCGTGGATCGGTGCCGCGTCGTAGCCGTATTTCTTCAGCGACTTGGCCAGCACGTCGACCTCGGTCTTGCGGTTGCAGAAGATGATCGCGTTCTTCAGCTTGTCACCTTCCGCCTCGATGATCGCGCGAAGGGTCTCGCGTTTGGCTTTTGCGGCGGCATCACGACGGGCGGGGCGAAGCTCTATCAGACCTTGGGTGGTCGTTTCCGATGCCGTCGCCTGGCGCGCCACTTCAATCCGGGCCGGGTTCGACAGGAAGGTATTGGTGATCCGCTCGATCTCGGGGGCCATCGTGGCCGAGAAGAAGAGGGTCTGCCGGGTGAACGGAGTCATCTGGAAAATCTTCTCGATATCGGGGATGAAACCCATGTCGAGCATCCGGTCGGCCTCGTCCACCACCATGATCTGCACGCCGGTCAAAAGCAGCTTGCCGCGTTCGAAATGGTCCAGCAGGCGACCCGGCGTGGCAATCAGCACGTCGACGCCGCGGTCGATCAGCAGGTCCTGCTCCTTAAAGCTGACGCCGCCGATCAAGAGCGCCTTGGTCAGCCTTGTGTGCTTGGCATAGGTGTCGAAATTCTCGGCCACCTGGGCAGCCAGCTCGCGGGTCGGACAGAGAACCAGCGAGCGCGGCATCCGTGCCCGGGCGCGGCCCTTCGACAGCATGGTGATCATCGGCAGCACAAAGCCTGCCGTCTTGCCAGTGCCGGTCTGAGCGATACCCAGAACGTCCTGGCCTGCAAGTGCGGGCGGGATCGCGCCCTCCTGGATCGGGGTCGGCGTTGTATAGCCCGCTTCTTCCACGGCCTTGAGGACTCGCGGATCGAGGTTGAGATCGGAAAATTTGGTCATGTGCGTCCTAATGAAGGGTCGGCATCGGGCCGACCTTGGGTAAGGGGACGCTACGATTCCGGGGCGTCCCGGCGTCTTGCCCACCGCATGTGGGTGGCGTGGAGCTACTTGAAAAGGCCTGCGCCGTCAAGGAAGTGGGTGTTTACCTTTTGTTCAGGTAGAGCGGGCAGTCTGCAGGGGCGAGGGTCTAAAGGGAGATGCGACATGCTGACGGTGCTGACAGGTGTGATGACGCTCGCTCTGATCGGGATTCTGGCCGGCAGGCGCCAAACGGAGCGTCGCAGCCGTGCACGCGGCGAATACTACGCGCTGTTTTATGGCCGCCGCGCCAACCCCCCGCGCAGCCGTGGACTGTTCTTCGGTGAGGCTGGACGCTGCCTGATCGCGCCGCTGTTTCGAACCGAAGCCTCGCGGACGTGATTGATTCAGCGAAGCGCATTGTGCCCGGAATTCGTGGCGCGAAACTGACTGGGGTCAAGGGCCCTCATCTGCCCGAACATTCAGGTCCAGAAGATCGCTCAGGCCCTTGTCCGGGCGCTGACGAAAGCCCAGAACCAGCAGTTCGTACAAGCGCCCAGGGCGTTGCAAAACCGTGTGAAAACCCGCGCGGGTCAAGGCCGCGGCCAGTGATTTGGTGGTGAAGGCGGTTTTATGGGCGTAGAAATCCTGTCCTGACCGCGCAATCTCGGGCGCGAAACCATAGATCACGTCGCGCACCCGCACCGGCCCGGCGGGCGATGTGTACAGCACATCCTCGATATCCATACCGCGCTCGACATAGGTTTTCAGAACTGCGTCGATATCGGGCACCCGGATCTCGGCGAAGCCGCCGGGTTTCAGCACATGCACGAATCCCGACAACACCTTTGGCACATCATGCGGAAAGTAATGTTCCAGATTGTGCGAACAGTAGATCGCGTCGAATTGGGCCGCCTCAAGCGACGCAAGTTCGCGCGCATCGCTCAGGATGTCTGGCTTGCCCTTCGGATCGACGTCAAGCAGCAGATGTTCGAACCCGTCGTAATACGCCGGAATGGCAATCGCCTTGCTGCCGCCGCCGACATTCAGCAGCCGGGGCTGGCCGCGCTTTGCGGATTTTGCCGCCGGTTTGTTGGAAGTTTTTGCAGATTTGACCATATGCCTTACCGCGCCGCCGCTTTCTTGATGCCCAAGAACCTTGCCCGCCCTCGCGGGTCATTGTCAAAAAGCCCGGCAAGCTGCTCGGTCATGGCACCGGCCAATTGCTCGACATCGGTGATCGTGACGGCGCGTTCGTAATAGCGGGTCACGTCATGGCCGATGCCGATGGCGATCAGTTCCACCGCGCGGCGTTTCTCAACCATCGCGATCACGTCGCGCAGGTGTTTTTCGAGATAATTCGCGGGGTTCACTGACAGGGTGCTGTCGTCGACCGGAGCGCCGTCCGAGATCACCATCAGGATTTTCCGCGCCTCACGCCGACCCGCCACACGCCGGTGTGCCCATTCCAGCGCCTCGCCGTCGATGTTCTCCTTCAACAGGCCCTCTTTCATCATCAGACCCAGGTTGTTGCGCGACCGGCGCCACGGCGCATCGGCGGATTTGTAGACGATGTGGCACAGGTCGTTCAGCCGCCCCGGCGCCTGTTCGCGCCCCGCCGCAAGCCAGGTTTCGCGCGCCTGCCCGCCCTTCCAGGCGCGCGTGGTAAAGCCGAGGATTTCGACCTTGACCTGACAGCGCTCCAGCGTGCGCGCCAGAACATCGGCGCAGATCGCGGCGATGGAAATTGGCCGACCGCGCATCGAGCCGGAATTATCCAGCAGCAGCGTCACCACGGTATCGCGGAACTCGGTGTCTTTTTCGACCTTGAAGGATAGCGGCGTCGTCGGATTCGCGACCACACGGGCCAGCCGTCCGGCGTCCAGGATGCCTTCCTCGCGGTCGAACTCCCAGCTGCGGTTCTGCTGGGCCTGCAAGCGGCGCTGCAACTTGTTGGCCAGTCGCCCGACCGCCCCTTTCAAGGGCTCCAGCTGCTGGTCGAGATAGGCGCGCAGGCGCTCCAGTTCAGCCGGTTCGGCCAGGTCCTCGGCCGAAATTTCCTCGTCGAAGGCGGTCGTATAGACGGCGTATTTCGGATCGGCCTCGGAATGAGGGGCAGGCGGCGGCGGCTCGAGTGGCGCCTCGCCCTCAGGCATCTCGGCGTCCTCGTCGAACTCGACATCGGCCATGTCATCCAGCGTGACCTGCGCCTGAGACGTATCGTCGGAGGCGTCGCTGTCGTCGGGATCGCCGTCCTCGTCGGTGTCGCTGTCGTCTTCGCCGGTCGAATCGGGGCTTTCGGCCTCGTCCTCGACCTCTTCGTTGTCGCCTTCACCGTCATCCTCGGCATCGGGATCGTCGCCCAGCTGGTCGCCATAGCCGAGGTCCTGAATGACCCGCCGCGTCAGACGCGCGAACGCCGCCTGATCGGCCAGCTTGCCAGCCACCCCGTCCAGCGCCTCGGCGGCGGCACCTTCGATGAAGCTGCGCCAGAGGTCGGCCACATTGGCCGCCCCTTTCGGCAGGTCACGCCCGGTAGCGATCTGGCGGACCAGATAGCCCGCCGCCTGTGCAAGCGGCGCCTCGGAACGTTCCTTGATCTGGGCATAGCCCTTCTTTTCAGTCTCGGCGCCGATCTTGGCGTCGATATTGCCCGCCGTCCCCGGCATCTCGCGCGCCCCCATCGCCTCGCACCGCGCGGTCTCCATCGCGTCGTAGAGGTCCTTGGCCATCTGGCCCTGCGGCATGTAACGCGCGCCGGTCTTGGCATCGTGATACTTGTGCTTCAGCGCAAAGGCATCCGCCGTGCCGCGCGCCACCAGCACCTCATCGCGCGTCATCCGGCGCGACACCTGCGGCAGCCGCACAGTATCCTCGGTCAGCCCCGGAGGATCGACCGAATAAGTCACCGTCAGCTCGGGGTCGTCGGCCATGACCTTGGTGGCCTCGGCCAGCGCCTTTTTGAACGGATCGGCGGGGTTGTCGGTGGGTTTGGTCATGGCCTGCCTTGTCGTAGGACGGACAATACGCCCGCCACGCGCAGGGTGGGCAGATTGCCCACCCTACGGCTTTATTTCATCGCCTGCGCCGCCGCACTTTCCGGCAGCTCTTCGTCGAAACAGCGCTGGTAGAACTCGGCCACGGTCTGCCGCTCCAGCTCGTCGCATTTGTTGAGGAAGGTCAGCCGGAACGCATAGCCCACATTGCGGAAAATCTCGGCGTTCTGCGCCCAGGTGATCACCGTGCGTGGCGACATCACCGTCGAGAGGTCGCCGGCCATGAAGGCGGTCCGGGTCATGTCCGCCACCGTCACCATCTGGCTGATCGTCTTGCGGCCCTTGTCGGTGTTGTAATGCGGTGCCTTGGCCAGCACGATCGCGGCCTCGGCATCATGGCTGAGGTAGTTCAGCGTGGCGACAAGGCTCCAGCGGTCCATCTGCGCCTGGTTGATCTGCTGCACACCGTGATAAAGGCCGGTGGTGTCGCCAAGGCCGACGGTATTCGATGTGGCGAACAGGCGGAAATACGGGTTCGGCGTGATGATCTCGTTCTGGTCGAGAAGCGTCAGCTTGCCGTCATGCTCCAAGATCCGCTGGATCACGAACATCACGTCGGGGCGGCCCGCATCGTATTCGTCAAAGACGATGGCAGTGGGGTTGCGCAGCGCCCAGGGCAAGATCCCCTCGTGGAACTCGGTCACCTGCTTGCCGTCGCGCAGCTTGATAGCTTCCTTGCCAATCAGGTCGATCCGGCTGATGTGGCTGTCCAGGTTCACCCGCACGGTGGGCCAGTTCAGCTGCGCTGCCACCTGCTCGATATGCGTCGATTTGCCGGTGCCGTGATAGCCCTGGATCATTACCCGGCGGTTATAGGCAAAGCCCGCGAGGATCGCCAAGGTTGTGTCCGGATCGAACTTGTAGGTCGGGTCGACCAGAGGCACCCGGTCGGTGCGCTCGGCAAAGCCTTTGACCTTCATGTCGGTTTCGATGCCGAAGACATCGCGGACCGAGATTTCCTCGGTTGGTTTCGCCTTTGCATCCATCGTGCCGTCTGCCATCTGATCGCCTCGCTGTCTTGCGCGAAATCGGGGCCGCGCAGAAATGTCCAAAATGTAGTGGAACATATCGCGCGCGCGTGCAAGGGGCGGGCTGGCAGGGCTTTTCCACGGGCGCGAAAGCTGATTTGATGCGCCGGCAGGCGAGGGCGGTATGGCGACACGCGACGAGATCGAAGACTGGATCGCGCGCACGGCTTTGGCCGACCGCGCCGCCTTCAATGCGCTTTATTCCGCGACCTCGGCGAAACTATTCGGGCTTTTGATCCGTGTCTTGCGGGACAGAGCGGAGGCCGAGGACGTGTTGCAGGATGTTTACGTGAAGGTCTGGCATAATGCCGGACGCTATGCCGTCAACGGGCTAAGCCCGATGACATGGCTGATCACCATCGCCCGCAATGCCGGGATCGACCGCCTGCGCGCGCGTCCTAAGTTTGCCGACAGCGACGTGGTTCCCGAGATGGCCGATGCTGCGCCGGGCCCCGAGGCCCGCGTTGTGGCGGCCTCTGAGGCGCGGCTGCTGCGCAGTTGTCTCGATGAGCTGGAGCCTGACCGCGCCGCCGCCGTGCGCGGCGCCTATCTGGACGGGCTGACCTATGAGATATTGGCCAACCGCCATGACGTGCCGCTGAACACGATGCGGACCTGGTTGCGCCGCAGCCTTCTCAAGCTGCGCGAGTGTCTGACACGATGACCGACACCCCTGAAATCGGTGATGGCGAAGAGGCGGTGGCCGCAGAATACGCGCTGGGCCTGCTGTCGGCACCCGAAATGTCCGAGGCCGAGGCGCGCATCGGCGCGGACGC
>JBBKVJ010000330.1:0-4079 GCA_037968375.1 Paracoccaceae bacterium
CCGGACTTGATCCGGGACCCCGACCCCGATGGCGCGCGGCAACGAGGCCCCGCATCAGGCCCGGAATGGCGGTGCAGAACGAAGATGCCGGGCAACCGCTTTACTCAGGCGCGGGGAAGCCTGATATTCTACGCCATGAGTCTGCCCCCGACATTTCTTGATGATCTGCGCACCCGCCTGTCACTGGGCCAGGTCGTGGGCCGCAAGGTTACGTGGGATCTGCGCAAGTCGAACCAGGGCAAGGGCGATCTCTGGGCGCCGTGCCCGTTCCATCAGGAAAAGACTGCGTCCTTTCATGTCGATGACAAGAAAGGGTTTTATTACTGCTTTGGCTGCCATGCCAAGGGCGACGCGATCAGCTTTGTGCGCGAGACCGAGAATGTCGGCTTTATGGAGGCGATCGAAATTCTGGCCCGCGAGGCCGGGATGCCGATGCCCGAACGTGACCCGGCAGCGCAGGCCAAGGCCGTGCTTCGCGGCACCTTGGCCGAGGTGGTCGAGGCCGCCGTTCAGTATTATCGGATGCAGTTGCGGTCCGCGGCGGGGGCCGAGGCGCGCGCCTATTTGACCCGTCGCAAGCTGGGCGACAAGGCGCTGGAGCGGTTCGAGATCGGCTATGCGCCGGAGGCCCGGCAAGGGCTGTTCTTGGCGCTGACGGTCAAGGGTTTTTCGCCCGATCTGATCGTCGATGCTGGCGTTTGCGCCAGGCCGGATGATGGCCGTGACCCCTACGACCGGTTCCGCGGCCGGATCATCTTTCCAATCCGCGATGCGCGCGGACGTGCCATTTCGCTAGGCGGGCGGGCGATGGACCCGAATGCGCGGGCCAAGTATCTGAACGGCCCCGAGACCGATCTCTTCGACAAGGGCCGCAGTCTTTACAACCACGGGCCCGCGCGCGAGGCGGCGGGCAAGGGCCAGCCCTTGATCGTGGCCGAGGGCTATATGGATGTGATCGCTCTGGTCATGGCCGGATTTGAGGGCGCTGTGGCGCCCTTGGGCACGGCGGTGACCGAGGATCAGCTGCGGCTTCTCTGGCGGATGCATCCCGAGCCGGTGGTGGCGCTGGATGGTGACAAGGCCGGGACCCAGGCCGCGATGCGGCTGATGGACCTGTCGCTGCCGCTGATCGAGGCCGGACAGTCGTTGCGCTTTGCGTTGATGCCGGCGGGCCGCGACCCTGACGATGTGTTGCGCGACGGCGGGTCGGGCGCGATGCAGGCACTGCTGGACAAGGCCGAGCCGATGGTCAGCCTGCTCTGGCGGCGCGAGACCGAGGGCCGCGATTTCGACAGCCCCGAACGGCGCGCGACGCTGGACCGCGACCTGCGCGCGGCGCTGAAGCGGATCAAGGACCCGTCCCTGCGCGGTCACTACGGCGAAGCGATCAAGGACCTGCGCTGGCAGTTGTTTGGCGGCAACAGGCGCGCGCCCGCCAAGACCAAGGGCAAGCCCTGGCGCCCGGGCCAGGTCACCCTGCCCATAGCCCCTTTGGCCGCGACCCGCGCCTCGCTGCTGGCGGCCGGAAGTGTGGCCGTTGAGGAACGGCTGCGCGAGGCGGTGATCCTGGCCACGCTGCTGGCGCATCCGACCCTTCTGCCCGAGTTCGAGGATCCGCTGGAAGACCTGCACTGCACCGATCCCGGCCATACCCGTCTGCGCACCGCCCTTCTGACCCATGTCGACGCGGGTGCCGGTCTTGCCAAAGTGATTGCCCAAGAGGTCGGGGTTGAGACCCTTGAAAAGCTGCACGCCCCGGGCCATGTGCGCATAGCACCTGCCCTGCGCCACCCCGATGACGCCGAACTGGCCCGGATGTGCCTGGCCGAGGATTTCGCCCGGTTGTCGGCCCTGCGCGGCGCGCGCAGAGAAGTAACCGAAGCGGTAGACGATTTCGACGATCTGTCCGACGAGGGCCTGACCTGGCGGCTAAGCCAGGCTGCCAAGGCCAGCGATCGCGCCGGTCGCAGCCAGACCGAGGACAAGACCGAATACGACATCGCCGAGAACGGCTTGCGCCTCAGCCGGGCGGAACGCGGTGCCTTCGAGACCCTGTTATCACGCATCGGCGCCGAAAGAATCGGCGGTCTTGGTGAGGGAAAGGTAAAGAAATAAGGCTAGACGGGTGTTCTTCCCGATGATTCGCGTTATTGATTCGCTGCAGGCCTTCCGGGCGAATCACCTGACGCCGCAACCTGACGCCGCAAGGAGCATCTGATGGCCAAAGACGACGACGACGGGCAAAAGCCTGCAGATCAGGACAGCGAGACCATGCTCGACATGAGCCAGGGTCAGGTCAAGAAGATGATCGCCGACGCGCGCGAGCGGGGCTACATCACCTACGAACAGCTCAATCAGGTGATGCCGCCCGAACAGGTATCCTCGGAACAGATCGAAGACGTGATGTCGATGCTTAGTGAAATGGGCATCAACATCATCGAGGATGAAGAGGCCGAAGAGGCTGAAACCGGCACCCAGGTGGCGGAAACCTCGACCTCGCGCGAGGTCATGGTTTCGACCACCACGACCGAGGCGCTGGACCGCACCGATGATCCGGTGCGCATGTATCTGCGCGAAATGGGTTCGGTCGAACTTTTGTCGCGCGAGGGCGAGATCGCCATCGCCAAGCGCATCGAGGCCGGTCGCAACACGATGATCCTGGGGCTGTGCGAAAGCCCGCTGACGTTCCAGGCGATCACCATCTGGCGCGACGAATTGCTGTCCGAAGACATCCTATTGCGCGACGTGATCGACCTTGAGACCACCTTTGGCCGCTCGATGGAGGACGAGGAGGACGACAGCGTCAGCAGCGGCGGCACGTCCCAGGACGGCAGCGAGGCGAAGAAATCCGACACCGGCGAGGGGCAGCCGGAACTGGACGCCGACGGGCAGCCGATTGCCGGCGCCGATGACGACGACGATGATGACGACGACGAACAGGCCAACATGTCGCTGGCCGCGATGGAGGCCGCGCTGAAGCCGCGCGTGCTTGAGACGCTGGAAATCCTTGCGCGCGATTATGTCAAGCTGGCCGAAATGCAGGACCTGCGGATGTCGGCGACGCTGAACGAGGACAACACGTTCTCGCTGGGCGACGAGGCGTCGTATCAAAAGCTGCGGTCCGAGATCGTCGAACTGGTCAACGGTCTGCACCTGCACAACAACCGGATCGAAGCGCTGATCGATCAGCTGTACGGCATCAACCGCAAGATCATGTCGATTGATAGTGGGCTGGTGAAGCTGGCTGATCAGGCGCGGATCAACCGGCGCGAATTCATCGACGCCTATCGCGGATACGAGCTGGATCCGACCTGGCTGGACCGGATGGCCGAAAAGGCCGGGCGCGGCTGGCAGGCGCTGATGGAGCGGTCCGCCGACAAGGTCGACGAGCTACGCGCCGACATGGCGCAGGTCGGCCAGTATGTCGGTGTCGACATCTCCGAATTCCGCCGCATCGTGAATCAGGTCCAGAAGGGCGAGAAAGAGGCGCGGCAGGCGAAGAAGGAAATGGTCGAGGCGAACCTGCGTCTGGTCATCTCGATCGCCAAGAAATACACCAACCGCGGCCTGCAATTCCTTGATCTCATTCAGGAAGGCAATATCGGATTGATGAAGGCGGTCGACAAGTTCGAATACCGCCGCGGCTACAAGTTCTCGACCTACGCGACCTGGTGGATCCGCCAGGCGATCACCCGCTCGATCGCCGATCAGGCCCGCACGATCCGTATCCCGGTGCACATGATCGAGACGATCAACAAGCTGGTGCGGACAGGCCGCCAGATGCTGCACGAGATCGGCCGCGAGCCGACGCATGAGGAGCTTGCCGAAAAGCTGCAGATGCCTTTGGACAAGGTCCGCAAGGTGATGAAGATCGCCAAGGAACCGATTTCGCTGGAAACCCCGATCGGCGACGAGGAGGACAGCCAGCTTGGCGATTTCATCGAAGACAAGAATGCGGTTCTGCCGCTGGATTCGGCCATTCAGGAGAACCTGAAAGAGACGACGACGCGGGTTCTGGCCTCGCTCACCCCGCGCGAGGAACGTGTCCTGCGGATGCGCTTTGGCATCGGTTTGAACAC
>JBBKVJ010000331.1:0-3438 GCA_037968375.1 Paracoccaceae bacterium
CCGCGTCGAGAATCTGGTCAGCGCCGCACTGCCACGTTCGCTGCGGCAGGGTTGACCGGCGGTGCGGGTGATCTGGGTCAGAAGTTCGGTGCCGATGGCGTCGCGCGTCGCGGGCGGCAGGACCGACACGGTATGACGGAGGAGCGCACCGGGCAGCCAGAACACCATCAGCGCCAGCACCAGCGCGATGCTGGTCGCCAAAAGTCCCAGCCTGAGGCGACCAGGTTGCGGACGCCGACGCGCGATCAATCTGCGGACCTTGTCAATGGCGGCGACCATCGCGGGGTCTTCGACCTCAAGCGTTTCGGCGGCATGGCCGTCGGGGGCAAAGATCGCGGGCATCTCGCCCGGGTTGGCGCGCTCAACCGCGGCCAGCGACCAATGCGCCAGGGCGGTCGCGGTCTTGTCGTAGATCACCAGAGTGTTGTCACCGAAGGTGACCAGCACGTCGCGGCGCTGGCTGGTCGGGCTGTCGCGCCAGACGCCCGTGCTTTCGAGCCGGGCATATTCCTTGAGCGCCGTCATGGGCTATGGGCCTGCTCTCGCCTCGGATTGCGGGGTACGATAACGGGTCGCGGACCGCGCGTCCATGAGCGGCAGCGGTCGGGTGGGTTCAGAGCCTGCGGGCCAGCGTGCGCAATTCGAACTTCTGGATCTTGCCGGTCGAGGTCTTTGGCAGGTCTTGAAAGATCACCGTCTTCGGAGTTTTGAAGCCGGCCAGACGTTCACGCGCAAAGGCGATCAGCTCGGCCTCGGTGGCCATTTGCCCGTCCTTCAGCTCGACAAAGGCGCAAGGCACCTCGCCCCATTTGTCGTCGGGTTTCGCCACCACTGCGCAAAGCATCACGGCGGGGTGGTGCATCAAGGCGCCCTCAACCTCGACCGAACTGACGTTCTCGCCGCCCGAGATGATGATGTCCTTGGCCCGGTCGGTGATCTTGATATAGCCGTCGGGATGCTGGAACGCGATATCGCCCGAGCGGAACCAGCCGCCGTCGAAGGCCTCGCGCGTGGCCTTGAGGTTGCGGTAGTAGCCCTTCATCACCGCATTGCCGCGGATCATGATCTCGCCTTGGGTGGCACCGTCATGGGGTGCCGGGTCAAGCGTTTCGGGATCGCGGACCGAGATATCCTCCATCATCGGCATCAAAACCCCGGTGCGCGCCTTGATGCCGGATTTCTCATCCGTCGTCAGATTGTCCCAGGTCCCAGTGTGCCAGAGGCATTCGGTGACATGGCCGTAGGTTTCGGTCAGACCGTAAACTTGGGTGACGTTAAAGCCGATCTTCTCGATGGCTTGCAGCGTCGCGGCGGGTGGCGGCGCGCCTGCGGTGAAGACCTCGACGATATGGTCGAAATCGCGGCGTTCGGCGGGTTTGGCGTTGACGATGGCGTTCAGCACGATGGGCGCGCCGCCGAAATGGGTGACGCCCTCATCGGCGATGGCGTCATAGATGGCATCCGCGCGGATATCGCGGCAGCAGATCACCGTGCCACCCAGCATCGGCATCAGCCAGGTGTGGTTCCAGCCGTTGCAATGGAACAGGGGCACGATGGTCAGATAGCGCGGGTGCAGCGTCAGCTTCCAGCTGACCACGGTGCCCATCGTCATCAGGTAAGCGCCGCGATGGTGGCAGACGACGCCCTTGGGCCGCCCGGTTGTGCCCGAGGTGTAGTTCAGCGCGATGCTTTCCCATTCGTCCTCGGGCATGATCCAGGCAAAATCCGGATTGCCTGCGGCCAGAAGGTCTTCGTATTCGGTGTGCTCGCTATCGGCGGGAACCCCCGCCATGTCGTCGCCGACTTCGATGATGGTGGGGGCCGGGCCTTGCATCCGCGCAATGGCCTCGGCGGCCAGCGGCAGGAACTGCGGATCGACCAGCAGCGCCCTGGCGCCGCCATGATCGAAAATATAGGCGACGGTATCGGGGTCGAGGCGGGTGTTGATCGTGTTCAGGACCGCACCGCAGGCGGGCACGCCGAAATGCGCCTCAGCCTGCGCGGGGATGTTGGGCAGAAGCGTTGCCACCACATCGCCGGGCTTGATGCCGAGACGCGACAGGCCTGATGCCAGGCGCGAGACACGGGCGTGATACTGGGCATAGGTGAACCGGCGGGTGGCGTAGACCAGCGCCTCGCGATCCGGAAACACCTTGGCGGCGCGGTTCAGGTGCGACAGTGGCGTCAGGGCGACGTAGTTCGCGCGGCACTTTTCCAGCCCGGTTTCGTCGGCAAGCCAGCCCATCTTTTTCCTCCCGCCGCATGAATGTCGGTCTTGGGCAAGATTAAGGGCGAAGGGCGCGGTTCATCAACGACAAAGGAGGAGGACTTGCCGATGGTCGACACCGCGTCCCTTCAGAACCGTCCGCTGGCTGCGGCAGGCATGATCGCGATCTATGCGGTGACGATCGGGTTCACCGACAATTTCGTGCGGATCATCGCGGCGGAGGCCGGGCTGTGGCAGTTCCACGTTACCCGGACGGTCATCGTGGCGGTTCTGCTGGCGCTGTTGGCGCGGCCTTTGGGGCTGCGGCTGCGGGTGGTGAGGCTGTGGGCGGTCACGGCGCGCAGCGCATTGCACGGGTCTACGGTGATGATCTATTTCGGCTGTCTGGCGTTTTTGCCGGTGGTGCAGGTGGCGGCGGGCCTGTTCACCGCGCCGATCTTCGTCCTTTTGATCTCGCGCTTTGCTTTCGGGCATCGGATCGGGCCTTACCGAATCGCCGCTGTGGCAGTGGGGTTTTTGGGCATGATCCTGGTTCTGGGCCCGCCCGACGGCGCTAAGATCGGTCTGGCCTCGGTGCTGCCGGTGGGCGCGGCGGTGCTGTATGCCTTGGGCAGTATCGCCACGCGTGAATGGTGCTCGAGAGAGAGTGCGGCAGTGCTGACGGCGGGGTTCTTTGCGGCCTTGGGGGTGCTGGGGCTGATCGGGATGGCGGCGCTGGCATTATGGCCGCAGGTGGTGCCTGACGGTCAGGCCGGGTTCGTGCTGCGCGGTCTGGTGGTGCCGAGTGTCGGCTTTTGGCTCTGGACCTTCGTTCAGGCAGCGGGATCGCTGGCGGCCATCGCGGCGATGGTGCGCGGCTATCAGCTGGCCGAGGCCAGCCGGGTGGCGATATTTGAATATGTCGTGCTGCCCGCCGCCGCGATGTGGAGCTGGCTGATCTGGGGCGAGGTGCCGGGACTGCAGGCGATCCTGGGCATCGCCCTGATCTTTGCCGCCGGGTCAGTGATCGCGCTGCGCGGACGTTGAGGGTAGGGTCAGCCGATGATCATCTCGCGCAAACGCCGGTTCATCTTCGTGCATATCCCGAAAACCGGGGGCACCTCGCTAGCGCTGGCCTATGAGGGTCGCGCCGCAGCGGACGATATCCTGATCGGCGATACGCCCAAGGCGCGTGCACGTGCCAATCGGCTCAAAGGGGAGCAGGGTAAACC
>JBBKVJ010000332.1:0-2574 GCA_037968375.1 Paracoccaceae bacterium
ATCCACACCGCCAGCATCCCGAAAATCCTCCACATGCCCCCGTATCCACTCACCTGACTGTCGGCAAGTGTTTGATTTAATTGAAATAACCGGTCCCTAAAGGTATTGAAGAGATTAAAGGAACTTGAAATTTCCAAAGCGGCAGCGATCAGCAAAACGACAGGCACAGCCGCCACAACACAAATTCCGACGGAATCACTTTGCACTCGGGGCTGCGCTTGACAAAATGCACCACACCAAGCCGACGCGTGTCAAACGCGCTCGGCGCGTACAACCTGGAGCTGTGTGTTGGAACCTCTCAAGATCAAACCCCCGAAACCGATCACGCTAACCGGCATCGCTGACCAGGCCGAACGTGCCGTGGCGATGATGAGCGAGATCCGCAGCGCGATGCTGGCGCCGACCGCACGCAAGTCGCCGCCGATCTTCAACCTCAGCCAACTCGCCGCGCTGTGTGGGATCGAGAAGGGCTCGCTCAGCCACCGCATGGGCCGGGGCGACTTGCCGCCGGGACGGCTCAATGAGTCGGGCAGCCGGCGCGAGTTCAGTCTGGTCGAGGCCCGCCACTGGATCCGCGAATACCGCCGCGACGGCCTGCGGCCCGTCGGCGCCGAGGCGGTGACGATCGCGATCGGCAACTTCAAGGGCGGCGTGTCCAAGACCACCACCGCGGTCACGCTGGCCCAGGGCCTGACGCTGCGGGGCCACAAGGTGCTGGTGATCGACACCGACCCGCAGGGCTCGTTGACCACGTTGTTCGGCATCCTGCCTGACACCGAGGTCGAGGAGAACGACACCATCCTGCCGCTGGCGATGGGCAGTGAGACCTCGATCCGCTATGCCATCCGCCCGACCTACTGGGACGGCATCGACCTGGTGGCGGCAGCGCCGGTGTTGTTCGGCGCCGAGTTTGCACTGCCGGCGCGCCAGACCCAGGAGCCGGGCTTCGAGTTTTGGCGCGTGCTTGACCTGGGCATCGACGATGTGCGCGCCGACTATGACGTGATCGTGATCGACACCCCCCCTGCCCTGTCGTACACGACGATCAACGCCTTCATGGCGGCCAACGGCATCATCATGCCGCTGCCGCCCAATGCGCTGGATTTCGCCTCCGCGGCGCAGTTCTGGAGCCTGTTTGCCGACCTGACCAACGAGCTGATCACCAAGCGCGGGTTGAGCAAGTCGTTTGATTTCATCCACGTACTGCTGGCCCGGGTGGACGCCAGCGACGCGGCGAGCAATATCGTTCGCCAGTGGATAGGTTCGACCTACGCCGAGAAGGTGCTGCCGGTGGAGATCCCCAAGACCGCGGTGACAGCCACCAGCAGCGCCGAGTTCGGCACGGTCTACGACATCTCACGCTACGACGGCCATGCCAAGACGTTCAAGCGCGCCCGCGATGCCTACGACACCTTCGTCTCCTACATCGAGGGCTCGGTGCATTCGGTGTGGCAGCAGCAGGCGGCCGCGGCGCGCGGCCAGTGAAAGAACAGGAGTGAGCGATGGCAAAAAAACTGCTTGAAAAGGCGGGGCTGATCCATCTGCCGCCGGCGGTGGTGCGCGGCGCGGCGGGCGACGGGTCTGACACGACGCCGGAGGTGGCGGGCAAAACGGCCGCCGCAGGCGGCGATCCGGTCGATACCAGCAAGGCCAAGACCGCGCCGGGGTCGATGCTGCAGTTCATGACCGCGCAATCGGCGGCGGTCAAGGAAGCGGAGGGTTTGCGGGAGCGGTTGGCCGGTTTCGACGGGGCGCTGCCCACGCGTCGGCTCGATCCCCAGACGGTGAAGGTCTCGGCTTGGGCCAACCGGCACGACGACAGTTACCAGGACGCCGAATTCCTGGCGCTGAAGGCCGACGCGATGTCGGCTGGCGGCAATGTGCAGCCGATCAAGGTGCGGCCGCTGCGACCAACACCGGCGACGGGCGGAGGCGCGATGGCAGGGGTTGGACGGTCCAACCCCTTGGCCGCGGCCTACGAGATCGTCTATGGCCACCGCCGGCACCGGGCCTGCCTGGTGCTGGGCCTGCCGGTGCTGGCGCTGGTCGAGGACCTGGCCGAGCAACAGCTGTTTGTCGAGATGGAGCGCGAGAACCGCGCACGCAAGGACTTGTCGGCCTGGGAGCAGGGCATGATGTACGCCCGCGCCCTGGACCAGGGCCTGTATCCGTCGAACCGGCAGCTGGCACAGGCCATAGGCCGCGACCTGGGCGACATCGGCAAGGCCTTGTCGCTGGCGCGCCTTCCCTTGGCAGTGGTGCAGGCCTTCCGTTCGCCGTTGGACCTGCAGTACCGGTGGGCCAAGCCGTTGGCCGATGCTCAGCAGCGCGATCCCGAGGGCCTGGTGACGCGGGCCAGGGCACTGAAGTCGCAGGGCGATACGCTTTCGCCCAGGCACATCTTCGAGACCTTGGCTGCGGAGACGGCGGTGCCGGATCAGGTGGCGGCCCGCGCGGCAGCCGCGCCAGCCGACATCAGCGTGCGACTGGCGGGCCAGCGACTGGCGGTGGTGTCGTCGGACGCGGGCGGCTACACCGTGGTGCGGTTCACCAAGACCCTGGGCGCCGCACAGC
>JBBKVJ010000333.1:0-6626 GCA_037968375.1 Paracoccaceae bacterium
GTCTGCGATAGCGCGCGCCCGCGCGGTGGCGACGTCGGTCGGTGTGGCCGCCCTAGCCAGCGCCTCCAGCGCTCGGACCGGATCGGCGGTGATCGACAGATCGCTGCGATAGCCCCGGACCGGCATCCGGCGGAACTGAGGGTCGGGGCCGATCTGGGCGATCTTCACCTCGGGCCCCGGCGCGTGATGCGCCTCGATCCAGGGGATCGCACTGTCCAGCACGATCACCAGATCGGCGCCCTTGAGTGCCGCGCCGGGATCGTAACCGATCAGTGCAGGATCGCCCGAGGCCAGCACGTTGCGGATGCTGTAGGGCTCGCAAACAGCGATGCCATGTGCTGCGGCAAAGCGCGAGAGGAGGGGCGACAATTTGCCCCCCGGATCGCCGCGCTGACAGAGGATCACCGGCGCCGTGGCATTCTTCAGCCACGCCGCAAGCGTGTTGATCGCCTCGGCATCCGGCGCGGCGGGTGACGGTGTGGCGGGCAACGGCGCGGGTATGAATGCCTTGGGCAAAGCCTCATCCAGCGGCTCGCGCGGCAGGCTGATGTAGATCGGCCCGGCAGGCGCGCTTTGGGCCAGCGACACGGCGCGCTTGACCACCGTGTCGCCCTGTTCGGGATAGCGCAGCTCGTAGTTGAACTTGACCACATCGCGGAGGATCGAGGTCTGGTCGTACATCTCTTGCCCATACTGGATCGGCGTTGCGCGCGCGCCCTTGCGACCGGTCTCGGTGATCGGCGTGCGGCCCGACAACACGATCACCGGCACATCGTCGCTGGCGGCATTGATCACCCCCATCGCGGCATTGGCCAGGCCAACGTTCACATGCACCATCACCGCCTGCACCCGCCCGGTAACCAGCCAGTAGCCGTGCGCCATCGCTACCGCCGCCGTCTCGTGCGGCACGGTCACCGGCTGCGGCACGTTGCCCGGCCCCAGCCGCGCCAATCCTTCGATCACCGGAGGAAAATCAGTGCCGGCATTGGCGAACAGATAGTCGATGCCCGAGGCCTTCAGCGCACTCAGAACCGCCTCGGCGCCGGTCGTCGCCTTCACTGCTGCATCCGTCACATGGCCGCCTTTCCGCGCTTCCAACCTTCGCTGTTGATATTCCGTCCGCCGGGGGTAGAGTCAAAGAGATTCTCATCTATTGGGATTCTGCCCAGTTCGAGAATCCATAGGGAGGAGACCAAATCACATGAACAAGCTCATCGTATCCGCCGCATTCGGCCTTGGCCTAAGCCTAAGCTTTGCCACCACTGCCAGCGCCCAGAACGTCGGCATCGCCACGTCGAACCCCGGATCGCTGTTTCACAACATCGGCACGGCGGTCGCCAATGCCGCCAACGCGGGCGGCCTGAACACCACGATCCAGCCCGCCACAAGCCCGAACCAGTATCTGCCCTTCGTCAATTCCGGCGGTATCGAGTTCGGCGTCGCGAACCTGCAAGAGGTCAGCTATGGCATCACCGGAGAAGCCTGGTGGGAGGGCGTGAAAAGCCCTGACATCAGGGTGGTGGCGCATCTGATGCCGCTGGTCGAGGCGATCTTCGTGCGCGCCGACAGCGATATCATGAAGGTCTCGGACCTGAAGGGTCAGGCGATGACCGATGGCTACACCGCACAGAACACCATTCTGCCGCAGCTGTCGGCGTTCTACTCGACCGCAGGGATCACCCGTGACGATGTCGAAAAGGTCTCGGTCGCTTCGGTCGTCGCTGGGGCCGATGCGTTCATGGCGGGCGATACCGTCGGCTTTATCTTCGCCCACGGTGCCGGCAAGGTGCGCGAGGCGGATGCCGCTGTCGGCGGTTTGCGCGCGCTGGGCGTCGAAAGCGAAGACGACGCCGCACTGGCAGCCGCGCGCGAGCATTGGCCGACCGCGTTCTTCAAGGCACTGCCCGCAGGCAGCATGCCGGGCGTCATCGAGGACACAACCTATATCGCCTTTCCGCAGGTCGTCTTTACCCATGCGGGCGTGTCCGACGATGTGGTCTACGCAATGACCAAGGCGATGTATGAAAACGCCGCCGTGATGAAAGAAACGTTCCCACCCTTCGCGGCCTTCAAGCCGGAAGAGATGCGCGGCGAGACCGGCAATGCGGAATACCATCCGGGTGCCTTGAAGTTCTACGCGGAAGTCGGGCTGAACTAGGCCTTGAACGCCACGAATGATCCCAAGGGAGAGGCCGGTCGCGGCCTTTCCCCGACGCTCGCGCGGCCCCTCGCAGACGCTCTGTCGGCGTGCCTGATCTTGATGGCGATGGGCTGGGCGCTGTCGTTGCAGCGTCAGATCGGCCTTGACCTTTACCCGCAGCAGTTCTTCGCGGGCGTGTTGTTCTTCACCCTGCCGGTCGCGTTCCTGACGCTGCCCGCGCGGCGCGGGACGATACGCGGTGCGGTGCCCTGGGTCGACGTGGCGATGGCCGTCGTCGCCATGGTCGTAGCGGGTTATGTGGCGGTGGAATATCCCCGGCTGGTGTTGACGATCTTTGCCCGGCCCATCGAGGTTTGGCTGCCCGGGCTGATCCTGATCCTGTTGCTGCTTGAGGCTTTGCGCCGGGCCACCGGCTGGGCGCTAGTGCTGATCATCGCGGTGTTCCTGCTCTACGCGCTGTTTGGCGATGTCGTACCGGGGCGGCTGCAGGGCAGGGCGCAGAACTGGCAACTTCTCGCGGGCTATATGGCGGTCGATTCCAACGGCATCCTCGGGTTGCCGATGTCGGTGGCGGCAACCGTGGTGGTGGCCTTCATCCTCTTCGGCACGCTTCTGGGCATCACCGGCGGCTCGCAATTCTTCACCGATGCGGCGATGATCGGCATGGGCCGCTTTCGCGGCGGGTCGATGAAGATCGCGGTGCTGGCCTCGGCGCTCTTCGGGTCGATCTCGGGCTCGGCGGTGGCCAATGTCTCGGCCACCGGCGTTGTCACGATCCCGATGATCAAGCGCGACGGATATCCGGCGCACAAAGCGGCTGCTATCGAGGCCGTGGCCTCGACTGGCGGCCAGCTGATGCCGCCGGTGATGGGGGCGGCAGCTTTTTTGATGGCCGAGTTCCTGGCCATTCCCTATTCGCAGATCGTGCTGGCGGCCTTGGTGCCCGCGATCCTCTACTATGTGGCGTTGTTCATTCAGGCCGACCTTGAGGCCGCCAAGATGGGCATCCGCCGGGTGCCGAAATCCGAGATACCCAGTGGCCGCAAGGTCATCACCGGGCTGCATTTCGTGCTGGCATTCGCGGTGCTGATCTACTTGCTGTTCTGGCAACGCTATCAACCCGAGCGGGCCGCCCTCTGGGCCGCCGGAGTTCTCTGTATCACCGCCTTCGCCTTCGGCTATGGCGGCGTTCGTCCGGGTCTCAGGACACTGGCCGCAAGTCTGGCGCGGACTGGCCATTCGGTCATCGAGATCCTGCTGATCTCGGCGGCGGCGGGTCTGGTCATCGGGGTTCTGAACATCACCGGGCTCAGCTTCAACCTGACCTATGCGCTGGTTCAGGTGGGCGGCGGCAATGCGGTTCTGCTGCTGGCGCTGTCGGCAGTGGTCTGCATCGTCCTGGGGATGGGTCTGCCAACGCTTGGCGTCTATGTGCTACTGGCCGCACTGGTGGCGCCAGCGTTGATCGAGGTCGGGATCGAGCCCATCGCGGCGCATCTCTACGTGCTGTATTTCGGCATGATGTCGATGATCACGCCGCCGATCGCACTGGCGGCCTTCGCGGCGGCCTCGATCGCAGGCGCCCCCGCGATGGCCACCGGCTGGGCCGCGATGCGGTTTGGCTGGTCGGCCTATGTGATCCCGGTTCTCTTCGCCTTCTCGCCGACGCTGATCCTGATCGGAGAACCGGGCGAGATTGCGCTGGCCGTGGTGACGGCGGTGATGGGGGTCTGGCTGGTGTCCTCGGCGCTGGCGGGGTATCTGGTGGGGCGGCTCGGGCCCGGCACCCGGATGCTGTTCGCCGCCGCTGGTTTGATGGCGCTGGTGCCCGCAGGCGCCTTTCCGGGCGCTATCTTTACCGATATCGCGGGCGTGATTGTCGGGGCCGTTCTGATCGCGGCCGAGATCCTTCGGGGTCGCCGTGCTGCCGTGCCCGAGGCAGGCGCATGAGCAGCGTCTCGTCCAGCGGCGCGCGGATTCTGGCGATCCTCGACCTGTTTTCGCAAGCCAGCCCGGAATGGACGCCTGACGGCATGATGGCGCAGTTGGGCTATTCGCGCCCGACGCTGTACCGATATCTCAAGACGCTGAAGGATGCGGGGTTTCTGGTGTCACTGCCGCAGGCCGGTTACACGCTCGGCCCCCGGGTGACCGAGTTGGATTTCCTGATGGAGCGCTCCGACCCGCTGATCCGCGCCGCCGCGCCGCATCTTACACGGCTTGCGGCGACGTTCCCCTGCTCGGCCTTTTTGGTGCGCTGGTATGGCCACCGCCTGCTGTGCGTGGCCTCCGAAGTATCGGCACCCAGCCCGAAATCAAGCTATCCTCGCGGCCGCCCGATGCCGATGGGGCGCGGTGCGATCAGCCGGGCGATCATCGCCAACCTTCCCCGGGGCGGGCGCGAGGCACTGGTCGCCGAATTCCTGCCCGAGTTCCGGGCGGTGGGTCTGGGCGCCTCGGTTGCGCAAGTGCTTGAGACGCTGGCGCAGGTCCGCCGCGATGGAGTGGCTGTGGCGCGCGGCGAGGTGACGCCGGGTGTGGTCGGTGTGGCGGCCCCGGTGATGGCCGCCGACCGTGTGCCCATCGCCGCCCTTTGCATGACCAGCGATGAACGCGAGACCGGCGATGACCGGCTGGTCGCGATCCGCGATGAGGTCCGCGACACGGCCACCGCCATTTCGACCGAGCTGAACAAGGCCGCCGTCGCCTGCGACGCGGTCACCGCCTGAAGGAGCCTGCCGATGAAAAAGATCGACGTTTTCACCCATATCTGGCCGAAACCGTTTCACGAGGCGCTGATCGCGCATGTCGGCGAGACGACGGATATCACCCGGCGCTCCGAGGCGGTGCCAATGATGACTGATCTCGACCGGCGGTTCGAAGTGATGGATATGTTCGGCCCCGACTACTGCCAGATCCTGTCCATCGCCTCGCCGCCCTTCGAGAAATACGCCGACCCCGCGATGGCGCTCAAGCTGGCGCAGATATCCTCAGACAGCATGGCCCAGCTGGTCGCCGACTACCCGAAACGCTTCCCGGGCTTCATCGGCACGGCGGTCCTGTCGAACCCCGCCGCGATGGTCGCCGAGGCGCGACGCAACATCGAGGAACTGGGCGCCTGCGGCATGCAGATCTTCACCAACGTCTCGGGCAAGCCCCTGGACAGCCCCGAGTTCGAACCGTTCTTCGCCTATATGAACGAGACCGGAAAGCCGATCTGGATGCACCCCTCGCGGGGTGCCAATTTCCCCGATTACCTGAGCGAAAAGCAATCGGAGTATGAAATCTGGTGGACCTTCGGATGGCCCTACGAGACCTCGGTGGCGATGGCGCGAATGGTGTTCTCGGGGCTTCTGGATCGCTATCCGAACCTGCAGGTCATCACCCACCACGCCGGCGGCATGGTGCCGTTCTTCGAAGGCCGCGTCGGCCCGGGTTGGGACCAGATGGGGGCGCGCACCACCGACCGCGATCTGGCCGCCGTGCGCAAGGGGCTGAAGCGCCCGCATCTGGAGTATTTCAAGGAATTCTACGCCGACACCGCCTCGTTCGGGTCGCGCCGGGCCATCGAACACGCGCTGGAGTTCTTTGGCGAAGACCGGGTGCTGTTCGCCTCGGACGCGCCGTTCGACCCCGAAGGCGGGCCGATGTATATCCGCGAGACCATCGCCCAGATCGACGCGATGGAGGTGTCTGACACGGTGCGGGCGAAAATCTATCAGGACAACGCCGTGCGGCTGTTGGGACTGAAACTCTGAAGGGGGACTGACATGACAATCGCACCGGCCCGACATTTCATCGGCGGCGAATGGGTGGCCTCCGACGGCCCGCTGGGCGACAGCCTCGATCCCGCGACGCTGGAGGTTCTGGGGCAGTTCCATCCCGGCAGCAAGGCCCTGGCCGACGAGGCCGCACGTGTGGCCCGCGCGGCGTTCTTCGACGGCACCTGGGCACAATCGCCCCGGCTGCGGGCCCAGGCGCTGAGCGAGATCGCGGCGCGGCTTGAGGCAGCGAAGGACGAGATCGCGGACATGGTCGTGGCCGAGAACGGCAAGCTGCGGGCCGAGGCGGTGGGCGAAACGATGGCCGCGATTTCCGAGACGCGGTATTACGCCGGGCTGGCGCGGAACGTGCGCGGAACGATGCAGGAAATCGCGCCCGGCTCGATGTCGCTTTTCAACCGCGAGGCGGCGGGCGTCGCCGCCGTGATCGTGCCCTGGAACGCGCCGGTAACGCTGCTGATGCGCTCGCTGGCACCCGCACTGGCGGCGGGCTGCACGACGGTCATCAAGCCCGCCGCGCAGACACCGCTGGTCCATGCCCGGATCATCGAGGCGATCACCGGTGCGCCGTCACTGCCGCCGGGTGTGGTCAACTCGGTCAATGAAAATGGCATCGAGGTGGGGCAAGCGCTGGTCGCCTCGCCCGATATCGACGTCATCAGTTTCACCGGGTCCAGCCGCAC
>JBBKVJ010000334.1:0-8658 GCA_037968375.1 Paracoccaceae bacterium
GTCGCCCCCGACGCACCGTCCTCGCCCGCCGTGCTCTCGATCAAGGCCAGATCGCCCAGACAGCGCCCGGCCCTGATGTGCAGGTTCTGGTTGGTCACAATCCGGGCCCCGTGACCGAATTCAAGGTCTTCCTCGACATAGAGCAGGTTGAAGTCGTCGGGCCCGATCATGTCGGGGAACTCGATCCTCAGCGTGCCCCGCAGCTTGAGATTGCGGAAATAGTAGGTGTTGCCCTTGGTGAGAAGCCGGAACTGTCCACTACCCAGGTCCTCGATCCCGGCGTCACCTGACGGCCCCGCCGCCAGCCGGGCCGCCAGTCGCGCCTCCAACATGGCGACATCCGCCTCGGCGAGCCGTGCGATTTGCTCTCGAACTGCCGCCGCTTTGGTCTCGTCCATCACCTTGCCCCTTCGGTTGGCGCCTTGATCTACCTCAGGTTTGCAGTTCCACTGGTTCGCCGCAACCACACTGAGCGGCGGCAATGCGCTGGAAAAGCGCCGTGCCGGTCGCTAAGCTTTCGTGCGAAACCCCAGGGAGGGACTCCTATGACCTACCGTCTGACCCTTGCAGCGCTGGCGCTTGCCGCGACCCCAGTTCTTGCGCAGCAAGACACGATCTCGATCGGCATGGTGCTTGAGCCGCCAAACCTTGATCCGACAGCCGGTGCCGCAGCGGCCATCGACGAGGTGGTTTATGCCAATATTTTCGAGGGGTTGACGCGGTTTGCGCCGGATGGTTCGGTGCTGCCCGCTTTGGCCGAAAGCTGGGAGATCAGTGCGGATGGCCTGACCTACACGTTCAAGCTGCGACAGGGCGTGACCTTTCACGACGGCACCGCATTCGACGCCGAGGATGTGAAGTTCTCGCTTGACCGGGCCAGTGCGGAAGACAGCGCCAATGCGCAAAAGGCGCTGTTTGCCGGCATCACCGAGGTCAGCGTCGTCGATCCGAACACAATCGCGGTGATGCTGGCAGCGCCGAACGGCGCGCTGCCATTCAATCTGGCCTGGGGCGATGCGGTGATCCTGGCGCCGGAATCGGCCGAGACAGCCGCGACCAACCCTGTCGGCACCGGCCCCTTCAGCTTTTCCCGCTGGGTGCAGGGCGACCGCGTCGAGATCACCCGCAATCCCGATTACTGGGGCGTGGCACCGGCGCTGGCCTCGGCGACGTTCCGCTTCATCTCTGACCCGAACGCCGCCTTTGCGGCGCTGATGGCGGGCGATATCGACGCCTACCCGAACTTTCCCGCACCTGAGACGCTGGACCAGTTCACCTCGGACCCGCGGTTCTTGGTGATCGTCGGATCGACCGAGGGCGAGACGATCCTGGCGATGAACAACGCGCAGCCGCCCCTGGACAACGTCAAGGTGCGTCAGGCCATTGCCCATGCGATCAACCGGCAAGAGATCATCGACGGCGCCATGTTCGGCTATGGCACGCCCATCGGCACCCATTTCGCACCGCATAATCCTGATTACCTCGACCTGACAGGCATGTCGGGCTTCGACCCCGAGAAATCGAAGGCGCTGCTAGCCGAGGCAGGGATCACCGATCTGACGCTGCGCCTGGCCCTGCCGCCAGCCAGCTACGCGCGCCGGGGCGGCGAGATCATTGCCTCGCAGCTGCGCGCCGTAGGCATCGCGACCGAGATCAGCAATCTGGAATGGGCGCAGTGGCTGGAGCAGGTGTTCAAGGGCCGCGACTTTGACCTGACCATCGTCAGCCATACCGAGCCCATGGATATCAACATCTACGCGCGCGAGGATTATTACTTTCAATACGCCGATCCGGATTTCCAAGAGATCATGGCGGAACTGGACATCGCCACTGATCCCGCCGAGCGGACCGACCTGCTGCAGGCCGCCCAGACCAAGATTGCCGAAGATTACGTGAACGGCTATCTGTTCCAGCTTGCGAAAACCGGGGTCGCCAGTTCGAAACTCGTCGGGCTTTGGGTGAATTCGCCGACCCAGGCCAACGATCTGACCGGGGTCAGCTGGACCAACTAACCCGACAACCACCTGGCATCGATGAACGTGGCAGGCCGCGCCCCAGGGGTGTCGCCGCATAGGAGGACCGAGTTTGGCCGAACGGCAACCAGGGACTGGTTTCTATGCAAAACCAGGGCATTACTACAGCCCGATACATACGCCGCCGCAGATCAGGCAGTATCTCGGCTCATCGCATTTCGCCATGCAGGCGGAACGTGTGGACGCGATGCTGGACATGCCGAAGATGGCGGCGCTGTGGCGGGACATCGCGCCTGGGGTGATCAACCTGCCGTTCAAAGAAAATCCGGACTTCCGCTACTACGGCGACAATGACTATTTCGAATACGTTGACGGATCGATCCTGTCGGGGCTTGTGACCTGGCTCAATCCGCGCCGGATCATCGAAATAGGTGCCGGGTTCTCTTCGGCGGCCATGTTTGACACGCTCGACCGGATCAAGTCACCGCGATTGAAAACCTACACCACCATTGACCCGGATCTGTCGCGTATAAAGGCCCTGAACCCCCCGGCTTCGGCCGAGTTGATCGCGGCGCAGGTTCAGTCGGTCCCGATGGAGCGGTTCGAGGCGCTGGAGGCGAATGACATTCTGTTCATCGACTCTTCGCATGTCATGAAAACCGGCAGCGACGTGCATTTCGAGTATCTGCAGATCCTGCCACGACTGAAGAAGGGCGTAATCGTGCATGTGCACGATATCTTCTATCCGTTCGAATACCCACGTGCCTGGCTTGCGCGAAAGCCCCGCTATTGGAACGAGGCCTATATTGTCGATACGATGCTGACCCACGGAAACAGCTTTGAGATTCTGTTCTTCGTAGACGCTTTCGTACGAAAGTGCGGACAGGAGGTGCGTATGCCGGGCGATATGTTCGAGCGCTTTGACAGCTTCGAGAAACGAGATGTCAACTTCCTCAGCGGGTCGTTGTGGCTGCGCAAGACCTGATCGTCTGACGCGAAGCATGGAAACGACTGTGCCGGGCCGATGGCAGAAGGCGGCCGCGCTGTACGAAAAGGGATGACGGGATGACGCGACCAATTCAGGCGGGAAAATCGAAATTCATGCCCATTGCCGCTTTCGCATCGCCGGAAGCGTCGCGCCCCGAGGCGCAGAAGGTCATTGCGGGCGATCCCGTGCATCGCACCTGGAACCTTGAGGAGCGCGACGGGCTGTACGCCGGTATCTGGGAATCCACCCCCGGCAAATGGCGGATCGCCTATGAGGAATGGGAATACTGCCGGATCCTGACGGGCGTCTCGGTGATTACCGAAGACGGCGGCGCGGCGCATCAGGTGAAGGCGGGCGACAGCTTTGTCCTGCGTCCCGGCTTTGTCGGCACCTGGGAGGTGATCGAGACCACCCGCAAGGATTACGTGATCCGGGTCTGAGGCCTCAGGCCTCGACACCGGTGGCGCCGTAGATCGTTTCCGGCGACACGATGGTCGGCGGCAGTTCCACGCCCCGGTTCGACAGTTCCGGCCCGAGGATGGCCAGGCTTTCCACCGGGGTGCGGATCACCACTTGCGTGCCCAGCGGCACCCGGTTGAAAAGGTCGATGATGTCGTGGTTGAACAGACGGATGCAGCCTGCGGACCCGGAATTGCCAATGGATTTCAGATCGTTGGTGCCGTGGATGCGATAATAGGTGTCGCGGTTGCCGCTGTAGAGGTAAAGCGCGCGTGCGCCCAACGGGCTGGCCAGCCCGCCCGGCACGCCGCCTGCGAAGCGGCCATAAACCTCGGGTTCGCGGCGCAGCATGTTGGCGGTCGGCGTCCAGCCGGGCCAAAGCTCCTTGCGGCGGATCACGGTGGGGCGCAACAGCGACTTGCCGGCGCGGCCGACGGCAATCGGATAGCGCCAGGCGGTGCCGTCATCCAGTACCAGGTAGAGGAACTTGGCGCTGGGGTCGATCTCGATCGTGCCGGGCGGCTGGCGGCCCTCGTAATAGACCACCTGACGCCGGTTCGGCCAGGTCAGGTACTGCGCCGGGATCGGCGGCAGGGTGTATTGCCCGTCGATCAGCCCCTCGTAGCCCTCGACCGGAGAAAAGCCGAGACGCCCGGTGGTATCGCCCGAGCTGACGCAGCCGGCAAGGACGGTCGAGCTGGCGAGAGCCACGAAAGCGCGGCGGTTGAACGTGGTCTGGCGCATGATCTTCCCCTTGGCATCGGCTACTCGCATACTTAACACCTCGGCCCGGAAGGGCAAATTGCTTTCCGCCCGAGACACTTGCATGTGAACGGGGCGTGTCATTCCAGAGCCGCCTGCGCCCCTCGCGCCGGCACCTCAGCGTCCGCGACGCCATCGCCCGGACCTTACAGGCCAGATGCGGCAGGACATGACTTGGTGCAGGGAAAATTGGCAGGCCGACGCGAGGCGGGCCGAACCGCCTACCAGCGCGGCGGTTCCAGAACGATCCAGATGCCCTCGACCTTTACCTCGACCGGTTCGGCGCAGAGGAACATCGTGTAGGTGATCATCGTCTCGACCCGACGCCGCGCCAGACGCGATTCGCGCAGTTCGGCGGCGGTTCTGAAGCGGTGCGGCATCATCAGGCCTTCACCGCTGATCATCTGGCCCGGCGACAGCAGGACCTCGCGGTGCGGCAGGCTATGGCCCAGCGATCGGGCCGGGATCACAACCGGCTGCGCCTCGGGATGGCGGTGCAGGAACGCCTCGTCCAGCAAGACGCGGTCGAGCCAGCGGATTTCGGCAAAGCCGCCGCGGCGTGTGCGGACCCGGTCGCCGATCCGCAAAGTCTGAGCCGGAAACGCGCCCGAGATCGTGTCGATCCGGGTCATCGGGCCGAAGCCCGGAAAATCCGAATCCACAGATTTCAAAGCAAAATCTGACCAATCCGGTGGCGGTATCAGTTGTTCAGCCCCGGCACCCCACGTGCGATGCGCGTGTGACATAGTCATATCAAAGTTCCCCCAGTCAGCCGACGGGTTCAAAAAACCTGTCGGTTCACGTCAACATTATGGCACAAATACGGCCAAGTTTCCAGGCATTGTCGCGATCACTGAACCCCGGTCAGGGATATCAAGACCTTACCGGGCGACGTTACGGCAATCTTTGTGAGGTCCGTGCACGACACGCATGAAATCTTGGGCGATTCAATGCCGCTGGCCCCCGCGCTTTGGCGCGCATAGTCTGAGGTCATGCTGCGCTATGCCGCCCGCCGCCTGATCTCGCTCGCGCTCAGCCTGGCTGTGGCGTCTCTGGTGATATTTCTGGTAATCGAGGTCATTCCGGGCGATCCGGCGTCGTTCATGCTGGGTCTGAATGCCAGCCCTGAAACAGTGGCGGCCCTGCGCGCCGATCTGGGGCTGGAGGGGTCACTGGCCGGGCGCTATCTGGGTTGGGTCAGCGGTATGCTGACCGGCGATTTCGGGCTGTCCTACACCTACCGGGTGCCGGTGGCCGATCTGGTGCTAGAACGGGTCAAGGTGTCGTTGCCGCTGGCCCTCTATGCGCTGACGCTGTCGACGCTGATCGCCCTGCCGGTGGGTCTGGCCGCCGCCGCGTTCCGGGGCGGCGCGCCGGATTATGGCATCATGGGTGCGACGCAGCTGGGCATCGCGGTACCAAACTTCTGGTTCGCGATGCTTTTGGTCGTGGTCTTCGCGATCAACCTGCGCTGGTTCTCGGCCGGTGGATTTCCGGGGTGGCAAGCGGGGCTTTGGCACGGCATGAAAGCGTTGACCCTGCCCGCCATCGCGCTGGCGCTGCCGCAGGCGTCGATCCTGGCGCGCGTGCTGCGTTCGGCGCTGATCGAGACGCTGGGGCAGGATTATATCCGCACCGCGCGCGCCAAGGGTCTGTCGCGCGGTCAGGCGCTGCGGCGCCACGCCTTCCGTAATGCGCTGATCCCGGTGCTGACGATCCTGGGGCTGCAATTTTCGTTCCTTCTGGCCGGGGCGATCATCATCGAAAACGTGTTCTTCCTGCCCGGCCTCGGGCGGCTGATCTTTCAGGGCATCACCCAGCGCGACCTGATCGTGGTGGAAAGCGTGACCATGCTGCTGGTCGCCGCCGTGATTCTGGTCACGTTTCTGGTCGATCTGGCCTATGCCGCCGCCGATCCCCGGTTGAGGCAACGCTTATGAAGGTGCCGGTGCAGTTATTGGCCGGGGCGGTGCTGGCCGGTGTGTTTCTGGCGCTGGCGATGCTCTCGTTCGTCTGGACGCCGCATGACGTGACCATGCTGGTGATCGCTGACAAGCTGCAGCCCGCCTCGGCGGCGCATCTGATGGGCACCGATCATTTCGGCCGCGATATCCTGTCGATGATCATGGTCGGGGCGCGCACCTCGCTGGCCGTGGCGCTGGTGGCTGTGGGGATCGGCATCGCGTTGGGGGTGCCTTTGGGTCTCGTCGCCGCCGCGACGCGGGGCAGCCTGCTGGACGAGGTGGTGATGCGCGGCAACGACCTGATTTTCGCGTTCCCGTCGCTGGTCATCGCGATCCTGATCACGGCGGTGTTCGGCCCCTCGGCGCTGAACGCGATCATCGCCATCGGTATCTTCAACATCCCGGTGTTTGCGCGGGTGACGCGGGGTGCGGCGCTGTCGCTCTGGACGCTGGATTACATCCTGGCCGCCCGGGTCGTGGGCAAGGGCCGCCTGCGTATTTCGACCGAGCACATCTTGCCCAACATCGCCAACCTGCTGATCGTGCAGGGCACGATCCAGTTCAGTCTGGGCATCCTTGCCGAAGCGGCGCTGAGTTATATCGGTCTTGGTGCGCAGCCGCCAACGCCCAGCTGGGGCCGGATGCTGGCCGAGGCGCAGACGCTGATCTATTCCAACCCCGCACTGGCGATCCTGCCGGGGCTGGCCATCGTGCTGACGGTGCTTGGCCTCAATCTGATCGGCGACGGATTGCGCGACCTTCTGGACCCGCGCCTGCGCCGGGTGCGCCTGTGATCGCGGTCGCGGACCTGTCGCTGGATATCGGCGGGCTGCCGATCCTGCGTGATGTGGGTTTTGACATCGCCCCGGGCGAGGTCTTCGGGTTGGTTGGTGAAAGCGGTTCGGGCAAGTCGCTGACGGCGCTGGCGATGCTGCGGCTGTTGCCCGACGGCGCTGTGGCCCGGGGGCGCATCACGCTGGAGGGGCGCGATCTGATGGCGCTGTCCGAGCGGCAGATGTGCGGGCTGCGCGGCGCCGAGATCGGGATGATCTTTCAAGAACCGATGACGGCGCTGAACCCGGTGCAGTCGATCGGCGATCAGGTCGCCGAGACGCTGGTGATCCACGGTCGGGCCACGCGCCGGGACGCGATGCGCATCGCCGCCGAACGGCTGACCCGCGTCGGCCTGTCGCAAGACCGGTTCCCGCTGTCACGCTATCCGCACGAGCTGTCGGGGGGCCAGCGTCAGCGCGTCTCGATTGCGCTGGCCATCGCTCTGCGTCCGAAACTGCTGATCGCGGATGAGCCGACAACAGCACTTGATGTCACGACGCAGGCGCAGATTCTGGCGCTGCTGCAGGGGCTAGTCCGCGATGAGGGGATGGGCCTGATGCTGATCACCCACGATCTGGCCGTGGTGGCCGGGATGGCCGACCGGATCGCGGTGATGCAACAGGGCCGGATTGTGGATCAGGGCCCGACCGAGACGGTGTTTCGTGAGCTGGCACATCCCTACACCCGGCAGTTGTTCGCGGCCTCGGGCCATCGCCCCAGCCGCCAGCCGCAGATAACCGACGATGCGCATCTGGAGGTGCGCGGTGCGGTGCGCGACTACCGCCTGCCGCGCCGCAGCCTGTTCGGCGCGCATCCGACGTTTCGCGCCGTGAACGGGGCAAGTTTCACGCTGAGGCGCGGTGAAAGCCTGGGGTTGGTTGGCGAAAGCGGCTCGGGCAAGTCGACATTGGCGCGGGCGGTTCTGGGGTTGGAGCCGCTGCAGGGTGGCGAGATACGGCTGGACGGGCAAAGGGTGCGCGCCGGCGATCCGAAGATGCAGGTGGTGTTTCAGGACCCTTACGGCAGCTTCAATCCACGCCACCGGGTTGCCCGCCTGATCGCCGAGCCGTTCCATACCACGGGCCGCCCCGAGAACGCCGAGGCGCGGATCAGCGAGGCGCTGACCGATGTGGGTCTGGCGCCCGCCGACGCCGAAAAATACATCCACGAGTTTTCCGGCGGTCAGCGTCAGCGGATTGCCATCGCCCGCGCGCTGATCACAAGGCCCGAACTGATCGTGCTGGACGAGGCGGTGTCGGCACTTGATGTATCGGTCCGGGCCCGCATTCTCGACCTTCTGGCCGACCTGCAGGCGCGCTATGGGTTGAGCTACCTTTTCATCACACACAACCTGCATGTGGTGCGCGCGATCACCGACCGCGTCATGGTGATGCGAAGCGGCGAGATCGTTGAGCATGGCCCGACCGAACGGGTGCTGGGCGCGCCCGAACATCCCTACACCAAAGACCTGATCGCCGCCGCCCCGGCGATCCCGAGCGACTGGAGGCAACATGGTTGACCGCGTCTGGTATCCGACCGATCAGGTGTTCATCGGGGGCCGATGGCGGGCGGTGCCCGGGACATTGCCGATAGAGAACCCCTCAACCGGAGAAGAGATAGGTCGCATCGCGCGCGGTGGCGCGGGCGAGATCGACGCGGCGGTGGCTGCGGCGGACAC
>JBBKVJ010000335.1:0-12372 GCA_037968375.1 Paracoccaceae bacterium
GTGCGCCGCGCCGCGCCGCGACGCACAGGGCGAGGGCAAGCGCCGCCCCAAGCCCAAAGGCAAAGGGCCGGGCAAGCCCGGCGGTCCGCCGCGCGACGACCGGCAGAAGACGTTCGAAGCCCGTCCGGCCCGGCAAGAGCGGATCGACCCCGACAATCCCTTCGCCGCCGCCCTTGCGGGTTTCAAGCCCAAACCCTGATCCGGGGCGCGTGCGCATGACCGAAACACCCCCCCGCGAGACGATCCGCATCGACAAATGGCTTTGGCACGCGCGGTTCTTCAAGACCCGCAGCCTGGCCACCAGATCCGTCGCGGCTGGCCGGGTGCGGGTGAATGCCGAACGCACCGACAAACCGGCCCGATCGGTCGGCGGTGGCGATGTGCTGACGTTTCCGCAGGGCGACCGCATCCGCGTGGTGAAGATACTGGGCCTCGGCACAAGGCGCGGTCCGGCGCCCGAGGCGGCCCTGCTTTACGACGACATGACCCCCGAAACCCCGCCGACGCCGCCCCGCGAAGGCCCGCGCCCGACCAAGAAAGACCGCCGAACGCTTGAGACCTGGCGCCGCACCCGGCTTGAATGATCGCGCCCGCTCGTCTAGCTAATCACCGACCGGGGAAGGCTGAACCGATGACCTACGTCGTCACCGACAATTGCATCGCCTGCAAATACACTGACTGCGTGGAAGTCTGCCCGGTGGACTGCTTCTACGAAGGCGAGAACATGCTGGTGATCCACCCCGACGAATGCATCGACTGCGGCGTCTGCGAGCCGGAATGCCCCGCCGACGCGATCCGGCCCGATACCGAGCCCGATATGGAAAAGTGGGTCGAGTTCAACCGCAAGTATTCCGAGGCCTGGCCGGTGATCATCACCAAGAAAGACCCGCTGCCCGAGGCCGAGGCCCGCGACGGCGAGACCGGCAAGCTGGAAAAGTACTTTTCCGAAGGTGCGGGCGAAGGCGGCTGACCCCGACCGATTCGCACCGTTTTGCGGCGCGCTCAGCGCTGCATTGCAGCGAAGCCCTGATTCCCTTGGGCTTGGCCTGACTCCATGCGCGCGGCCATGCCCCTTTAAAATTGGTGTTTTTTGTGCTATATATGGTTTCAATCGCGCGTGCTCGTCACGCCCATCCGCAGAACCGCTCGTCTGCGAGATGGATTTTTTGCGGCATAGAGGACTTTTTTCGGAAGCGCAGAAGTTTCCGTTACCCTTTCTGTCGCTTTTTCACCGAGCAAGCTGTCGAGGTACCACCTTATGGCCAAGGATAAGAAAATGGATTTCCGCCCGAACGAGTTCGTGGTCTACCCGGCGCATGGCGTCGGCCGCATCGTCTCGATCGAAGAGCAGGAGGTCGCTGGCCTTACGCTTGAGATGTTCGTGATTTCGTTCGAAAAGGACAAGATGACACTGCGCGTGCCCACCAATCGGGCCACCCAGGTCGGCATGCGGTCGCTGTCGTCGCCTGATGTGGTGACCCGGGCGATGACCACGCTGAAGGGCAAGGCCAAGGTCAAGCGCGCGATGTGGTCGCGCCGGGCGCAGGAATACGAGCAAAAAATCAACTCGGGCGATCTTATCGCGATCGCCGAAGTCGTTCGCGACCTGCACCGCGCCGATGATCAGCGCGAGCAAAGCTATTCCGAGCGTCAGCTATACGAAGCGGCTTTGGAGCGCCTGACCCGCGAAGTTGCCGCCGTCAGCGGCACCGACGAGGTGCTGGCCGCCAAGCAGGTCGACGAAGTTCTGGTCGGCCGCGCCGCCTGAGGCTTTGCCGTAAGACGATTGAAGGCCGCAGAATTGCCTGCGGCCTTTTTCGTTGTGGCGGTGCTCGGGTACTGCAAGCCGACACGCTATCAGTCCGTGCCTGCGGTCTCCGGTGCAGAATTCGGACGCAGAGCCGCCACCAAGAGAGCGGCGATCGCGATCTGACCGGCTAGGACAGCTGGCCAGATAAGCGGGAACTGAGGGTCAACGTACTTCTGCGGCCCAAACGACACCAACGCCATCGCAGCCGCCGCTACTCCCAAAGCTCGCCCGAACCGCGAGCCGGGTGTGCAAAGGCAGAGGGCTGCAGCCGCCGTAGCAAGCGACGCAGCCAGGAAGGGTGCTATCGCAAAGGGTGCGACCACCGCAGGTGGATGTGGCGGCACACCGGCAAAAAGTGCGGCCAGCATTACTGTTTGCAGGACGATCAGAGCGACAAGCGAGGCTTGGGTAGGTGTGGTGTTCTGGTGGGCCATCGGGGTTCCATTTCCGTAATTATGTGTACGCTTGTAGATATCCGTAACTCCGGTTACGGTTGCCGTCAAGCCACTTCTGCGAGGTGCCATGCGCGACGAAAAGCGATCCGCCCGACAGACCGAGATTGAGTGCGCCGCCTATGCGGTTCTGGAAGAGAAGGGCTTTGAGGGTGCCTCGATGCTCACCATCGCCCGCGCCGCGAAGGCGTCGAACGAGACGCTCTATAACTGGTATGGCGACAAGGTCGGCCTGTTCCGCACGCTGGTTGAGCGCAATGCGGAAGCGGTGAAGGGATTGCTGGAAAGCCACCTTGCCGACGACGCGCCGCCGCTTGAAACGCTTGCGGCATTAGGGCCCGAGCTTCTGGCGCTGCTGACTGGCCCGCGCGCGGTGGCGTTGAATCGCGCTGCCGCCGCAGACCGAACCGGCGTATTGGGTGCAGCGCTGGCTGAGATCGGCCGGGGCACGGTTGCGCCGCTGATCGGCGCAGTACTGGAGCGCGCGCGCACTGCAGGGGTACTCGCCTTCGACGAGACCGGTGCGGCGGTCGAACTCTATCTCGGCCTCTTGGTCGGGGATCTGCAGATCCGCAGGGTGATCGGAACAGAGCCCGCCCCAAGTGCCGCAGTCATCACTGCCCGCTCGACCCGCGCGCAGGAGCACCTTCACAAGCTATGCGCACCTGAATCCGCCTAGGCATCCAGCTCCAGCCAGACCGGCACATGATCCGACGGTTTCTCACGCGCCCGCATGTCGCGTTCGATCCAGGCCCCGGTCATCAGATCGGCGGCCTGCGGGCTGAGCAGATGGTGGTCGATCCGGATGCCATTGTCGCGCTCCCACGCGCCCGCCTGATAGTCCCAGAAGGAATAATGGCCGGCGCCGGGGGTGAGGGTGCGGAACGCTTCGGTCAGGCCCAGGTGCTGAAGGCGGCGGAAGGCGGCGCGCGTTTCGGGGCGAAAGAGGGCGTCCTCGCGCCAGACCTCGGGGCGTTTGGCGTCTTCGGCTTGCGGGATCACGTTGTAATCTCCGGCAAAAACCGTGGGCTCTTCGACGTCTAGCAGGGCCTGCGCCCGCTTTAGCATCCGGTCCATCCAGCCCAGCTTGTACTCGAATTTCGGCCCCGGTGCGGGATTGCCATTGGGCAGGTAAAGGCAGCAGAGCCTGACCGCACGAGCACCCACCACCGTCGCCTCGATCCAGCGCGCCTGTTCGTCCGCGTCGTCGCCGGGCAGGCCGCGCGTGACATCCTCCAGCGGCAGGCGCGACAGGATCGCGACACCGTTAAAGCCCTTTTGCCCGTGCGTTTCCACGCGGTAGCCGCGGTCCTCGATCAGCGCGCGCGGAAAGCCTTCATCGACGGTCTTGATCTCTTGCAGCAACGCCACATCGGGCTTCGCCTCGTCAAGCCAGGCAAGCAAAGTCTCGATCCGCGCCTTGATGCCGTTGATGTTGAACGTGGCGATTTTCATGGGACGCATCTTGGCGGCGGCATGGGCGATGCACAAGGTGCGTGACCGCACCCTTGCCAGTAGCCTGATGGCTGGGGCAGGGTCGCGGAAACCACAAGCGAGGTCCGCGATGTTCGACCGTCATTTGCGCAGGCTTATCGACGCACCACTTGATCGCATGGGGCAGGCGCTGGCCGCGCGCGGTATCGGTGCTGACACGGTGACGATGGTGGGCCTTGGCCTGGGTCTGGCCGCGGCGGCACTTATTGCGGCAGAGTTGATGGGGTTGGCGCTGGTTTTTCTTCTTGCCTCGCGTTTGGCCGACGGACTGGACGGCGCGGTTGCGCGGGCGACGCGTAAGACCGACTTCGGCGGTTATCTCGACATAATGTCGGACTTTCTCTTTTACGGCGCGGTGCCGTTCGGATTCATCCTGCTCGACCCGACGCAGAACGGCGTCGCGGGGGGCTTTTTGCTGCTGTCGTTCTACGTCAACGGCGCCACTTTCCTTGGCTTCGCTATCCTTGCCGAAAAGCGCAAGATGGTCTCGCAGGCCCGGGGCACCAAATCACTTTATTTCACCGGCGGATTGCTTGAGGGCGGCGAGACGATCGGGTTCTTCGCCGTGCTCTGTCTCTGGCCCGGTGTCTTTCCGGCGCTGGCGTGGATTTTCGGGGCATTATGTTTTCTGACCGCAGGCTCTCGCGTGCTTCTTGCGCGCAAGGTTTTTCCGCCCGAAAGCTGATCCGGGGTTTGTCTGACCGTCAAGGCGGCGGCGATGCCCGCACCTCAGGCGGCCTGCGCCGCCGCACGCCGGGCAAGCTCGCTGCCCGCCGCATGGGCCGACGTCCAGGCCCACTGAAAGTTGTAGCCACCCAGCCAGCCGGGCAGAGCCACCACTTCACCGATGACGTACTGCCCCGGCACGGTCAGCGATTCCATCGTCCGCGGGTTCAGCGACCCGGTGGAAACGCCGCCCACCGTGACCTCGGCGGTGCGATAGCCTTCGGTCGAGGTCGGGCGCATCCGCCAGTGCGTCAGGTGGTCGGCGATGGCGCGCAGATGCTGATCGGAATGATCGGCCAGATTGCCGGTCAGACTGCCAGCCGCGGTAAGATCGGCGGCCAGACGCGTCGGCAGGATCGCTGCCAGTGCCGCGCCGATCGAGCGTTTGCCGGAATCCACGCGCAGCGCCCGAAGGCGCTCGTAAGGGTCGATGCCGGGGCAGAGGTTCAGCTCGATCTCGCCGCCCTCGCGCCAATACGACGATATCTGCAGGATCGCAGGCCCCGAAAGACCGCGATGGGTGAAGACCATCCCTTCGGGGAAACTGGCCCCGGTGACACTGGCCTTGACCTGCAGCGATACCCCCGCCAGCGGCGCGAAGCGTTCCAGAACCCGAGGCTCGAACGTCAGGGCCACCAGCCCGGGCCGGGTTTCGGTGACCCGATGGCCGAAATCCTCGGCAATGCGGTAGCCGACCCCGGTGGCGCCCATCTTTGGGATCGACTTGCCGCCACACGCGACCACAAGATTGCGGGCCATGACCGTGGCACCACTGGACAACCCGATCTCAAAGCCGTCGTGCTTGCGGTCGATCGCCATCGCCGAGGTGCAGAGTTTCAACTCGGCCGGTCGCATCTCTTCCAGCAGCATCGTGATGATTTCTTTTGAAGAGCCATCGCAGAACAGCTGGCCATGGGTTTTTTCGTGGAAGGGAATCTTGTGCCGCTTGACCAGCTCGATGAAATCCCACTCGCCGTAATGCGCGAACGACGATTTGGCAAAATGCGGGTTCTCGGAGATGAAGTTGTCGGTGGTGCAGTTCAGATTGGTGAAATTGCAGCGCCCGCCGCCGGAAATCCGGATTTTTTCACCGGGCGCGCTGGCATGGTCGATGACCAGAACTGGCCCCGATTTTGCCGCAAAGGCGGCAGCGTGCAGTCCGGCCGCGCCGGCACCGATGATCAGGGCGTGATAGGTCTGCATATCTCTCCGGCGCGCGGCGACAGCGCCTGTCCCTGGCTATTCCACTGACGGCCATACTGGCAAAAGCTTCCTAGCGAAGGCTTAACCAACGCGCGTAAATTTTTCCACCGCTTTCCGCCGGTTTGTGATCATCTCGCCGGTGCCGTCACGCTACATCGAAAAGCTTGTCCCGCAGCCGCAGGACGATGTGGCATTCGGGTTCACGATAACGAACCGGGCGCCAATCAGCTCTTCCGAGAAATCGATCACCGCATTGGCCAGAAACGGCAGCGACACCGCATCGACCAGCACCTTCTGGCCGTCCTTCTCGAGCACCAGATCGTCGTCGGCGGGCGCGTCCAGCCTTATATCGTACTGAAATCCCGAACAGCCGCCGCCCTCCACTGCCACCCTCAAGGCCTGTGGCGCACCCGCATCGGCATTGATCTCGGCCAGCCGGGCATAGGCGCGGTCGGTCACTTTCGGCGGCAGGTTCAGATCCATCCGGGCGGTCCCCATGTCATTTCGGTGTAACTTATCATATATGGTGCCGCAAAACCCGCGACAAGAACAGGCAGAACCCGATGCTCGCACCCTATGCCTGCCAGCCCGGCGCCAGCCGGGGGCGGCTTTTCCCCGAGAAGGTCTCGACCTTCCGCTCGCCGTTCCAGCGCGACCGCGACCGGATCATCCATTCCTCGGCGTTCCGGCGGCTGAAACACAAGACCCAGGTCTTCGTCGAACACGAAGGCGACTATTACCGCACCCGCCTGACCCACACGATCGAAGTGGCGCAGGTGGCGCGCACGATTGCGGGCGCGCTGGGTCTGGATGAGGAACTGGCCGAGGCGGTGGCCCTGGCGCATGATTTGGGTCACCCGCCGTTCGGGCATACAGGAGAGGATGCTCTGCAGGCGCTGATGGCGCCCTATGGCGGCTTCGACCACAACGCGCAGGCGATCCGGATCGTGACCTCGCTGGAGCGCCACTACGCCGATTTCGACGGGCTGAACCTGACCTGGGAAACGCTGGAGGGCATCGCCAAGCACAATGGCCCGGTCACGCCGCCGTTGCCGCCGACACTGGCCGATTACACCGTGCACCACGATCTGGAACTGGCCACCTATGCCTCGGCCGAGGCGCAGGTCGCGGCCATTGCCGATGATGTGGCCTATAACCACCACGATCTGCACGATGGCCTGCGCGCGGGTCTTTTCACCGAGGCCGATCTGTGCGATCTGCCGGTCACCGGCCCGGCCTTCGCCGAGGTCGATGCGCTGTATCCCGGGCTCGACCCGATGCGGCGGCGACATGAGGCGCTGCGGCGCATTTTTGGGGTGATGGTCGAAGACGTGATAGCGGTCGCCGAGGCGCGCCTTGAGGCTGCCAATCCGCATGGCGCGGACGATATCCGCCAGATGGGCACACCAGTGATCCGGTTCTCGAAGAAACTTTATCAGGAATTGAAGGCGATCCGCAGCTTTCTTTTCCACCACATGTACCGCGCCCCCTCGGTGATGGAAGAGCGGGCACGGGTGACGGCGGTGATCGAGGACTTGTTCCCGATGATGCTGGCCGATCCGGCACTTCTGCCCGCCGACTGGCACGCCGATCTGGCGCGTGCCGGCGACCAGGCGGCGCTGGCGCGGATCGTCTGCGATTACATCTCGGGCATGACCGATCGCTTTGCCATTCAGGAACACGCCAGACTGATATCCGCCCCGAAATGAACCCCGGGCGGCAATCCTTCTGCGAAGGATTGATGGTGCGCACCATGAGGGGCGAGGCGCCCTAAATCTTCGCCAGAAGATTTGCCTTTCCCCTTGATCGCCGCTAGCGCAGAGCCAGTTCAATGCGACCCGCATAGAGGAGGTCCGCAACATGGCAATCGGAGCTGAAGGTGCCTTGACGCCGGTGGCGGCGTTCGCCCTTGTCGGCGCCATCGGGGTCGGGTCGCAATGGCTGGCCTGGCGGCTCAACATGCCCGCCATCGTGCTGATGCTGGTTGCGGGGCTGGCCATCGGCCCTGGCTTTGGAATTTTCGATCCGGCGCGCGATATCGGGCCGCTGGTCGGGCCGATGATTTCGCTCGCGGTTGCGGTGATCCTGTTCGAAGGCGGCATGACGCTGAACTTTCGCAAGCTTTCCGACGCCGCCGAAGGCGTCAAACGGCTGGTCCTGATCGGCGCTCCGTTAGGCTGGCTGTTCTCGGCGCTGGCGCTGCACTACATCGCGGGGCTGGGGTGGGAGGCCTCGGCGGTGTTCGGCAGCATCATGATCGTCACCGGCCCGACGGTGATCGCGCCGCTGCTGCGGCAGGCCCGGCTGGACCGGCGTCCGGCGGCCCTGTTGCAGTGGGAGGCGATCATCAACGACCCGATCGGGGCACTGGCCGCGGTTCTGGCGTTCGAGGTCGTGCAGGTTCTGCGCACCGCCGAGACGGTCGGCGAAGCGGCCAGCGATTTCATCATCGGGCTGGCCGTTGCCAGCGCCATCGGCATCGCGGCAGGCCTTGGCCTGGCGCGCGCGTTCCGCAGCTACCGGGTGCCCGAATACATGAAGGTGTCGGTGCTGTTCGCTGCCCTTCTGGCGGCGTTCTCGCTGTCCGATTTCATGCTGCACGAAAGCGGCCTTCTGGCCGTCACGATCATGGGGATCGTCATCGCCAACGCCAATCTGCCGTCGTATCAGGAATTGCGCCGGTTCAAGGAGCATACGACCATCCTGCTTGTCTCGGGGGTTTTCGTGCTGCTGGCCGCCTCGCTTGATTTCTCGGCTCTGGCGGCGCTCGACTGGCGCGCCGTCGTCTTTGTTCTGGTCGTCGCTCTGGTGGCACGCCCGGCCACGGTGATGCTGGCGCTGCTTGGCACCTCGCTGCCCAGACGCGAGCGTCTTCTGGTGGCGCTAACCGGCCCTCGCGGCGTGGTTCTGGTGGCCGTCGCCGGGCTTTTCGGCGAACGTCTGGTGGCCTTGGGTGTCGCCGACGGCGCTGTCATCGGCCCGCTGGCGTTCGCACTGGTCGCCGTGACCGTGGTCCTGCACGGTTTCACGCTGATCCCGTTCGCACGATTTCTGGGCCTCGCGGGCGGTGAAACGCCGGGCGTGCTGCTGGTCGGCGGGTCGAATTTCACTCTGGCGCTGGCCGAAGCCTTGCAGAAGGCCGAGGTGCAGGTACTGATGACCGATCCGAACCGCCAACATCTGCGCCGCGCGCGCGAGGCCGGAGTTCGGACATTCTACGGCGATATCCTGTCGGAGGCGGCCGAACACGGGGTCGAGCTGATGGCCTACGGCATCGCGATCGCGGCGACCGACAATGACGCTTACAACACCCTTGTCGCCACCGATCTCGCGCCCGAATTCGGCCGCGCCAACGTCTTTCAGATCGGCCGTGACAAGGAACATGCTGCGCGTCATGCGCTGCCGTCTACGCTGGGTGGCCGGCGGATCGGGGCCGATGGCAGCTACCTTGGCCTCGAGCGCAAGATCGCTGAAGGCTGGCGCTTTCGGGTGACCCGTCTGAGCGAGGAATACACCTTCGAGGACTGGTGCGCGAAACGGCCCAACGCGATCCTGCTGGCGCGGATTTCACCGGCGGGCGAACTGCGTTTTCTCAGTTCCGAAGAAAAGCCGACCACAGCACCCGGAACCCAGATCCTGTCGTTGCTGCCGCCTGACGCCGAGACAGAAGAGGCCCGCGACCCGCCGCAAGGGCAGGGGCGCAGTTCCGACCAGCCGGTGCCGTTGCCCTAGGTCAAGCGCGCATTGACGCGCCGTGCCGGGGTGGTAAACCCCAAGGCCGACGCGAAGGACGCCCTGAAATGAATCTTTTTACCGATATCCGTGCGCTGGTCATCGACGCGCTGGGTGCGCTTGTCGCCGAAGGCCTGCTGCCCGCAGGCCTCGACACCGCCGCCGTGACGGTCGAGCCGCCGCGCGATGCGGCGCATGGCGACATGGCGACGAATGCCGCGATGGTGCTGGCCAAGCCCGCAGGCCTGCCGCCGCGCGAGATTGCCGATGCGCTTGCGGCACGGCTTCTGTCTGACCCGAGGGTCGAAACCGCCGAGGTCGCGGGGCCGGGGTTCCTGAACCTGCGGCTGAACCCAGATGCCTGGTGGGGCGTGGTCAGGGCGGTGCTGCAGCAGGGCGCGGATTTCGGCCGCTCGACCATCGGCGCCGGGCAGAAGGTGAACGTCGAGTTCGTGTCGGCCAACCCGACGGGGCCGATGCATGTCGGCCACGCGCGGGGCGCCGTCTTTGGCGACGCGCTGGCCGCCCTTCTGGATTTCGCGGGCCACGATGTGACACGGGAATACTACGTCAACGACGGCGGCTCGCAGGTCGATGTGCTGGCGCGCTCGGCCTATGAGCGCTACCGCGAGGCGCACGGGGCTTCGCCCGAGATCGCCGAGGGGCTTTACCCCGGCGATTACTTGATCCCGGTCGGCGCGGCGTTGAAAGAGAAATACGGCGACAGCCTGCTGGACAAGGGCGAGCAGGTCTGGCTGGCCGAGGTGCGCGACTTCGCATCCGCTGCGATGATGGTCATGATCCGCGAGGATTTGGCAGCACTGGGCGTCAAGATGGATGTCTATTCCTCGGAAAAGGCGCTGTACGGAACCGGCAAGATCGAAGAGGCGATCAAGACCCTGCGCGGCCTGGACCTGATCTACGAGGGCGTGCTGGAGCCGCCGAAAGGCAAGACCCCCGACGATTGGGAGCCGCGCGAACAGACCCTGTTCCGGTCAACCGCGCATGGCGACGATGTCGACCGTCCGGTGAAGAAATCCGACGGAACCTGGACCTATTTCGCCCCCGATATCGCCTATCACTATGACAAGGTGACGCGCGGCTTCGACCTTCTGATCGACGTGTTCGGTGCCGATCACGGCGGCTATGTGAAGCGGTTGAAGGCGGTGGTCTCGGCGTTGTCCGAGGGTCGTGTGACGCTGGACGTCAAGCTGATCCAGCTGGTCAAGCTGTGGAAGAACGGCGAGCCGTTCAAGATGTCGAAACGGGCCGGCACCTTCGTGACGCTGCGCGATGTCGTCGATGAGGTCGGCGCCGATGTCACCCGTTTCGTCATGCTGACGCGCAAGAACGATGCAGCGCTTGATTTCGACTTTGCCAAGGTGCTGGACCAGTCGAAGGACAATCCGGTGTTCTACGTGCAATACGCCAATGCGCGGATTTCATCGGTGATGCGCAAGGTCGCCGAGGCTGGCGTGGCGGTGGATGACGCGGCCCTCGCCGCCGCTGAGCTGTCACATCTGGCGCATGTCGCCGAGATCGGTCTGGCCCGCAAGCTGGCCGAATGGCCCCGGCTGGTCGAGATTGCCGCGAAAGGCAACGAGCCGCACCGCGTGGCGTTCTACCTCTACGAGGTCGCCTCCGACTTTCATTCGCTCTGGAACCGGGGCAACGATCTGCCGGACCTGCGCTTTTTGCAGGACGATCCGGCCACGTCTGCCGCAAAAATAGCACTCGCACGTGCCACGGGCGTTGTGATTTCCGCAGGTCTTGGTATTCTGGGGGTGACTCCAGTCGAAGAAATGCGCTGACAACAGGCGCAGCGACCGGGGCCGAGCAGTAGATGAGCCCTGCGTCAGACGGGGCCGAACGAGGCAGAGCATGGCGGATCTCGATTATGACGGGTTCGGCCCCGATATGGCCGAAAGCGGACACTACACAGGCGGTTCACGCCGTGTCGGGCGTCTTTTCAACCTTTTGGGGGCGGCGATGTCGGTCGCGCTGATCGGCGGGCTGGCCTTTTGGGGCTACCAGCTGATGGTGCGCGATGTGACCGGTATCCCGGTGGTGCGCGCGCTGGAAGGTCCGATGCGGGTGCAGCCCGACGAGCCCGGCGGCGATCGAGCCGCGCATCAGGGCCTGGCGGTTAACCGCATTGCCGCCGAGGGCGATGCCGCACCGCCGCCCGAGGAAATCGTCCTCGCTCCCCGCTCTGCCGATCTGGCGGCCGAGGACCTGGCGCAGGGCACATTGCGTGCGACCGCGCAGATCATTCCCGCTTCAGCGGTCGCACCAGCCGCACGGATACTCGATCCGGTCGAGGCCGCGATCCTGGCCGCCGCGACCGGCGTGATGATGGCCGAGGCGGAACTGTCGGGCGAGGGGCTGCTGGAGGTCATTCCGGCCACGGTGCCGGGACCGGTCCGCTCGCTCCGTCCGCGGATCCGGCCCAACAATTTCGTGACGGTCAGTCTTGCCGCCACCGAAGCCGCCGAGGTGGCCGCCGCCACAGCGCAGGGCGAGGTTGATGCCGCCTCGCTTGCCCCCGGCACGCGGCTGGTGCAGTTCGGCGCCTATGACAGCCCCGACGAGGCACGCGAGGCCTGGGCGGTGCTGGGCGCACGCTTTGGCACATTGATGGCCGAAAAGGGCCTGGTGATCGAAGAGGCGGCCACCGGCGGGCGCACATTCTACCGCCTGCGCGCGGCAGGGTTCGACGATCTGGCCGATGCGCGCCGGTTCTGCGCCGCCTTCGTGGCCGAACGCAACGATTGCATCCCGGTCCTGACCCGTTGACGGCGCCCGGCGCCACTATTCTTGGCTGCGCCGGACCCACACTTGGCCCGGACGAGCGCGCGTTTTTCCGTGCCGCCGACCCCTGGGGGTTCATCCTGTTCGCCCGCAATGTCGAAACCCCGGCGCAGCTGCGCCGCCTGACCGCTGCCCTGCGCGAGG
>JBBKVJ010000336.1:0-2967 GCA_037968375.1 Paracoccaceae bacterium
CCTGCCACCCCGCGCGGGTGCACCTCGGCACCGCGTTCCTCGGGCTGGTCGTCGACAAGGTCCCGCGCAAACCCCGGCGCGCGGATGGCCAGCCCCGTGGCCTCCTCCAGCCGCTCGACGATCCGGTCGGACTGGGCCCGGGCGCCATACCGCCTTTGACCGTCGGTCATGATCGCGATCATCAAAGGCGAGAGTTCCAGGGGCACCCGGTGACGCTCGGCGATCTTCTGAAAGAGGCCGATATCCTTTTGCACCAGATCCATGGTGAAATGCACATCGCGCGCGCCGGACAGGATCAGCTGGCTTTCGGTCTCATGGGTGAAGGAATTGCCCGAGGAAATCCTGATCGCCTCGTAGGTCGTGGCCAGATCCATCCCCGCCGCCGCCATCGTGGTCAGCGCCTCGCAGAGCGTCAGCAAGTTCGCGGTGGCCAGGTAGTTGGTCATCACCTTGAGCGTGGACGCATTGCCCAGCGGCCCGCAGTGCAGCACATCGCGACCCATGATGGTGAGGATCGGCAAAAGGTGATCGAAGGTGGCGCGGTCACAACCCGCGAAGACCGAGATATTCCCGGTCGCCGCCCGGTGCACGCCGCCCGACACCGGCACATCGGCGACCATGCCGCCCAGCGCCAGCACCCTGGCGCCAAGCCGCGTGACCTCGGCGGTATCGGTCGTCGACATCTCGGCCCAGCATTTGCCCGGCGCCATCGCCTTCAGAATACCCCCCGGCCCTTCCACCACGGCGGCCGAGGCCGCAGGCGTCGGCAGGCAGGTGATCAGCGTGTCGCAGGCCGCCATCATCCCGGCGGGGGTGCCACCGCGTCTGGCGCCGCGCCGCACGAAATCGTCTACCGCTGTCCGGTCAAGGTCGCTGACGGTCAGGTCGACGCCGTTTCGCAGCAAGCTACCCGCCAGCTTGCCGCCCGCACTTCCCAGACCGATGAACCCGACTTTCATGGAACTCTCCCCCGATGTTTTCCGCGCGAGGTTCGGTCGGCAAGCCGGGTCTGTCGCATCGGAATGCGACATCCTCATTCCCGCAGAGACGATGTGCGCCGCCTGCCGTTGCGAGGCTTGGGCACCGAACTTATCTAGTCGGCAACCGCCAAGGAGGTTGCCGATGTCGCTCCGCCCTGTTCTGAGTGCCGAAAAGGCCCGCCCCACGATGGAAGGTGCGGGCGTGAAACTGCACCGCGCATTTGGTTTTGACGCGCCGGAACGGATGGACCCGTTCCTGCTGTTCGACGATTTCCGCAACGAGCGGCCCGAGGATTACCAGAAGGGATTTCCCTGGCATCCGCACCGGGGCATCGAGACGATCACCTATGTCTTGAACGGCACCGTCGATCATGGCGACAGCCTGGGTAATCAGGGCACGTTGGGGGCCGGTGACGTGCAGTGGATGACCGCCGGGTCGGGGATCTTGCATCAGGAGATGCCGAAGGGGAACATCGCGGGTCAGATGCACGGGTTCCAGCTGTGGGCCAATCTGCCGGGCAGTCTGAAGATGACGGCACCCCGCTATCAGGACGTGAAGGGCGGCGATATTCCCGAGGTGATCGACGATGACGGCACGCGGGTCAGGGTGATCGTGGGCACGTTCTGGGGCCAGACCGGCCCGGTGGACGGGATCGCCGCCGATCCGCTATATCTGGATATCTTCGTGCCTGCGGGGCTGACGAAACGCTTTGCCATCGACACCTATCGCCGCGCCTTTGCCTATGTGTTCAGCGGTGCGGGATCGTTCGTCGATGCGGCGGCGCCGAAGGGCATTCTTCTGGAGAAAGAGGTGCTGGGCGAAGAGGTCAATATCCGCGACCTTTCGGGCAACCGGACGCTGATCCAGTTCGGCACCGGCGACGAGGTCAAGGTGACGGCGGGGCCCGAGGGCGTGCGGTTCCTGTTGATTTCGGGCGCGCCGATCGCGGAACCCGTGGCCTGGTATGGCCCGATCGTGATGAACACCCGTGCCGAGTTGCAACAGGCGATGGCCGATCTTCGGAACGGCACCTTCATCAAGGCGGCGCACTGAGGGGCGGCTGTCGAAGGGGGCTGTCTGCCCCCGGCCTGCGGCCTCCCCCCGAACATACTTGTGCCAAAATGAAAGCCTGGGATCAGCGGGTAACGGCGCGGCGGGCCATGTCGGCGTAGAGTGCGGCCACCTGATCGCGGCTGAGGCGCCCATCGGTGCGATACCAGGTGTTGACGCCGGTCAGCATCGCGATCAGCGCCATCGTCGCCAGGCGCAGGTCGGCGATGGCAAAGCTGCCGGTGGCCTGACCCTCGGCGAGGATCGCGTGGAGGTGATCCTCGTAGGTATGGCGCAGGCGTTCGATCTGCGCAAAATTATCCGGCTCGAGATTGCGCAGTTCCATGCCGGACAGGAAAACCGCGTCCGGGCGGTCGAGGTGAAAGCGGATGTGGAACCGGGCGAAGATGTCGAGCCGGGCTGTGGCATCGCCGCCTGTCGGTTCCGCCTGCCAGGCTGCCAGAAGTGCAGACATGTGGGACTGCATCAGGTCGAAGAGCAGCGTCTGCTTGTCGGGCGTGTATAGGTAAAGCGCCCCCGCCTGGACCCCGACCTCGGCGGCGATCTGGCGCATCGACACAGCCGCGAAGCCATGGCGTGCGAACAGGCGAAGTGCCGCGTCGCGGACTTTCGGGCCGGTGATACCGGAATGTGAGCCCTGTTTGCGTGCCATGCCGGACAGAGTAACTGAACGGGCGTTCAGTTCAAGGCAAGCCGGACGCATCTGACACTTTACCGACGCCGGTGTCGGGCGTAGGAAGGAGACATGATCAGGGGTCTTCCTTCGCGTGCCATCTGCCTTGCCTTTGTGGCGGGCATTGGACTGGCCGGTTGCACGCAGTTTCCCGAGCTGGATGCGCGCACGACCCGGGCGGCGGCCAACGCGCCCTACCCGACGCTGGTGCCGCTGGACGGGCTTCTGGCGCGCGCCGCAGC
>JBBKVJ010000337.1:0-13548 GCA_037968375.1 Paracoccaceae bacterium
CCAGGGCCGCCCGCTCTGCCAGCCCGAGCGCTGCAGATAGGCCGCCGTCGAGGCCAAGGCGTCGGTCGGGTCCTCGGACCAGATGTCGCGCCGCCCGTCGCCGCGGAAATCCACCGCATATTCCAGATATGAGGTCGGAATGAATTGGGTATGCCCCATCGCGCCCGCCCAGCTACCGGTCATGCCCGATGCCGCCACATCGCCGTTTTGAATAATCCTCAGCGCCGCCACCAGCTGGCTTTCGAAGAACTCCCCCCGCCGCCCATCATAGGCAAGCGTCGAGAGCGCCGAGATCACCGGCACCGAGCCGCGCCGCGTGCCGTAAAAGCTCTCCAGCCCCCAGACCGCCGTCACGACATGGCGATCCACGCCGTAGCGCGCCTCGACTTCGGCCAGCACGCTACCATACCGCGACAGGTTGTTCCGCCCCAGCGCAATCCGCTCATCCGAGGCCGCAATCGCCAGGTAATCCTCCAGCGAGCGCTTGAATTCGGTCTGGTTGCGATCCTTCTCGATCACCTCGGGCAAGAAACCCGCGCCACGGAATGCCGCGCTCAAGGTTGCCTCGGATATGCCGCGCCCGGCCGCCCGGCCGCGAAACCCCGCCACCCAGGCATCAAAGCCTGCATTCGGCACCACACGCGGCGCCACATCCGCAACCCGCGTCGCGCCCGGCGATCCTCGTACACCCTCGACACAGGCCGATAGCCCGAAGGCCCCCAGCCCGATCATCACCACTCGCCGCGTTGTCATCTGCCTGCCTCATTCGTTGGTTTTGTCCAAGGCTACCCGAGCCGCAGCGAACAGCAAGGGGCAAAGCCCGCCACCAACGGCGCATTTCCGCGCGATGCCGCCATTGCACCCCATATGCCGCGCAGGCTATACTAATCCACACAACATATTGAGCGCCCCGAGCAAGACGGAAATTTACGTGACCGACACCCCGGAACCACCTGAAACAGAAGAAGAAAACACGCCCCCACGCGCCGAATGGCACGGGCCGTCGATCTCGATCGTCGACGAGATGAAATCTTCCTATCTCGACTATGCGATGAGCGTCATCGTCAGCCGCGCGATCCCCGATCTTCGTGACGGGCTAAAGCCGGTCCACCGTCGCATCCTTTATGCGATGCACGAGACCAACAACACGCACGACAAATCCTACCGCAAATCGGCGCGTCCGGTGGGCGACGTGATGGGCAAATACCACCCGCACGGTGATAGCGCGATCTACGACGCGCTGGTCCGGATGGCGCAGGATTTCTCGATGTCGCTGCCGCTTTTGGACGGTCAGGGCAACTTCGGCTCGATGGATGGCGATAACCCCGCCGCCATGCGCTATACCGAAGTCCGGATGGACAAGCCCGCCGCCTTCCTCTTGGCGGATATCGAAAAGGACACCGTCGACTTTCAGCCGAACTACGACGGCAAGGATATGGAACCGACGGTCCTGCCGGCGCGGTTCCCCAACATGCTGGTCAACGGCGCGGGCGGCATCGCCGTCGGCATGGCCACCAACATCCCGCCGCACAATCTGGGCGAGGTCATCGACGCCACTCTGGCGCTGATCGAGAACCCCGATCTGACCTCGGAAGACCTGATGGACTACGTGCCGGCCCCGGATTTCCCGACCGGCGGCATGATACTGGGCCGCTCGGGTGCCCGTCGCGCCTATACCGAGGGCCGCGGCTCGGTCATCATCCGCTCGAAAACCCGGATCGAAGAGATCCGCAAGGACCGCTTTGCGATCATCATCGACGAGATCCCCTATCAGGTGAACAAGTCCACCATGATCGAGCGGATCGCCGAGGCGGCGCGCGACAAGCGGATCGAGGGCATCGCCCATGTCCAGGACGAAAGCGACCGGGTCGGTGTCCGCGTTGTGGTCGAGCTGAAACGCGATGCCACACCGGATGTGGTGCTGAACCAGCTGTTCCGCTTTACCCCGATGCAGACCTCGTTCGGTTGCAACATGCTGGCCCTGAACGGCGGTCGCCCCGAGCAGTTGATGCTGCGCGATTTCCTGACGTATTTCATCGCCTTCCGCGAGGAAGTTGTGGCCCGCCGCACGGCCTACGAACTACGCAAGGCACGCGAGCGCAGCCATATTCTGTGCGGCCTGGCCGTTGCCGTCTCGAATGTCGACGAAGTCGTCGCCACGATCCGCTCGTCTGCCGATCCGGCCGAGGCCCGCGAAAAGCTGATGACCCGGCGTTGGCCCGCTGGCGCCATCATCGAATACATCAAGCTGATCGACGATCCGACCCACCCGATCAACGACGACGGCACCTATAACCTGTCCGAGGCGCAGGCCCGCGCGATTCTGGAACTGCGTCTGCAACGCCTGACCGCGATGGGCGTCAAGGAAGTGACGGATGAGCTGCAAGAGCTTGCCGCCAAGATTAAGGACTACCTCGACATCCTGCGCTCGCGCGACCGGATCATGGCGATCATCGCCACCGAACTGGCTGAAGTAAAAGAGCAATTCGCCGTCCCCCGCCGCACCGAGATCGCCGAATGGGAAGGCGACATGGATGACGAGGACCTGATCGAACGCGAGGATATGGTCGTGACGATCACGAGCGGAGGCTACATCAAGCGCACGCCCCTGGCCGATTTCCGCGCGCAGCGCCGTGGCGGCAAGGGTCTGTCGTCGATGGCGACCAAGGAAGACGACGTGGTGACCACCCTCTTTGTGGCCAATACCCATACTCAGCTTCTGTTCTTCACCACCGACGGCATCGTCTACAAGCTGAAGACCTGGCGCCTGCCGATGGCGGGTCGTCAGGCGCGCGGCAAGGCCATGGTCAATCTCTTACCGATCGGGATTGGGGTTTCGATTGCCGCGATCATGCCGGTCGATGCGCCCGAGGAAGAATGGGAAGCCCTGCAAATCTTCTTTGCCACCTCCGAAGGCGGTGTCCGCCAGAATGCGCTGTCCGATTTCACCAATGTCATGCGCAACGGCAAAATCGCGATGAAACTGCCCGAGGGCGTCTCGTTGGTAAACGCCCGGATCTGCGACGAGAACGACGATATCATGCTGGTCACCGCCCTTGGCCGCGCAATCCGGTTTCCGACCACCGAGGTGCGCATCTTCAAGGGCCGCGATTCGACCGGTGTGCGCGGAATCCGCCTCGCCAAGAACGATACGGTCGTCTCGATGTCCGTTATCCGGCATTTTGAGGCAACGCCGGAAGAGCGCGCCGCTTATATCAAGCAACGCCGCCTGATGGCCGGAAGCATCGAGGATGATGCCGAGCCGGACGAAGACGAGGAAGCCGTAGCCGAGGGCCAGCTTTCCACCGAACGCTATGCCGAAATGTCTGCCGCCGAGGATGTGATCCTGACGATCACCGCCAAGGGTTCGGGCAAGATATCGTCCAGCCACGACTACCCGGTGCGCGGCCGCGGTGGTCAGGGCGTGATGGCAATGGACAAGGCGATGCGCGCGGGCCGTCTGGTGGCCTCGTTCCCGGTCGAGATTGACGACCAGATCATGCTGGCCACCTCGACCGGCCAGTCGATCCGGGTGCCGGTTATGGGCATCTCGTTCCGCTCGCGCTCGGCGGGCGGGGTCAAGGTGTTCGACACGGCCAAGGGCGAAGAGGTCGTCTCGGTTGCCCGCATCGCCGATCAGGGCGAGGAAGACGGGGAAGCGGAAACCTAGACCCGGCGTCTGAACGGGGGGGGGCGGCCGCGCGCCAGCAGATCAGCCGCGTTCGTTTTCCGGCTAGGCCTGTTTGACGTCCCGCTTTTGCGTCTGCGCATCATCGCGATTTTCGGTGGTCAGCTTGAACGGCTCGGCGTGGGTCGGCATCTGCAAGAGATTGTCCAGATCGGCAATCCGGGTCAGGTTCGCCGCAGTCTCGTTGCCACCTGTCGTGGGGCGCTGCTGGTCGCTCTTTGGCACCTTGCCCGCATCATTGATCTTGATGATGCACAAAGACGTGTTGTCCTGATACGGGTCGTTCACGCGCTTGATCTCGGCCAGAAGTATTTCGGCAATTGCCGAACTGCGCTTGCGACGATGTTTGGTCAGCAACCGCTGGATTTCGTTGTCGGTCAGAATCTGCAATCCATCCGAGGCGCAAACAAGGATATCGCCCACCTCCAGTTTCGTGGCCTCGGAGCGGCAGTCCACCTTGGCGATCTTGTCGCCCATGATGACGGACGTCAGGCAGTTCCGGTCGGGATGGTTCTTGGCAGCCTCGGCAGTCATCATCCCGGACTTCACCATGAAATCGATCTGCGGGCCCATCGAATGATCTTCGTTCAGTTGCGTCAGCTTTCCGCCGCGCAGCCGATACAGGGGCGAATCGCCGATCGATATCCACAACAGCCGATCCTCGAGTATGACCGGCGCGACCAGTGTCGCCCCCATGCCTCTGGTCTCGGGATGTGTGCTGACGTGTTCGCGGACGCAATCATTCGCCAAGACGGCGATGTCGCGCAGGATCTTCGGGCCTTCGGCCTCGAACGCTGCGGGGTCAGCACAGCGGAATTTCAGTTCCTGATAGACTTTCGTCAAGACGATCTTGCTTGCGACATCACCTGCGGCGTGGCCGCCCATTCCGTCTGCCAACACCGCAAAGCCGGCGTTCGAACCGACCAGAAAATCACTGGTGATGGCGTCTTCCTGATAGTCGCGCGCGCCCTGGCTTATTGCCGAGGCGACATCGTATCGCGGCTCGCGAGATCGCCACATACTGTTTGACCCTTCTACTTGTGCCTGTCTGGTTCATGATCGTCGGATCAAACCGCGCCCGCGTCGTTCAGTTGTTCATGTCCAGTCTGAAGGACGCCAGCCAGATCGCATCGTCGCGGTTCACCGCAAAGTTGAAGCGTCTGACACCAAGGGCGATTTCGCGCATCAAAAGCGTCTCGAAATCTCCGCCGACTTCGATTCTTTCCGTCCCGGCCAGATAAAGCGTCACGATATCGCCGACCTGCAGTTCGGACGTGTTACCTGCAGGCAACCCTGTCACCAGCGGACGCGGCCCCTGATCGGTCTCGACGATCTGGAATGTCGGGCCGTTGGTCACCGAAATCTCCGGAACGATGGGCAGCGAAGCGGTCTTGTGAACGACATCGGCGCCCGGAAAGGCCTTTACCCCGAAGGCGACCTCAAGTGCGGACTGGTTCGCCGCGGTCGCGGCCTCGATCTCGGCTTGAAGCAGTGTCGGAATGTCGTTCAGCGCACGCATGGAATTACGATTGACGTCAACGATCTGATGACCCACGGCCATCCAGTCTGCAGCACCAGGTGCGAGTTTCGTGATGACGTTTGAGGCGCCACCATCACCGAAGAACGGAAGCTGGACAGTCATCCGGTCGGTGATCGTCGACATCGCCAGTTCGGTGCTCAGCCGCGCTGCCTGGCCGATGTCAGAGGGTTGCGCTGACACCAGTCCGGTCCCGGCCAACGCCGGCGCGTTGCTTTCTACCGGCAGCACCTCTTGCGGTACGTCCTGCATCGGGGCGATCTCGGCAGCCGGGTCGGGCGCGTCAACAACGTCAAGCGCTGCTACCTCGCCGCTCTCCTCAGGCTCGGGCGGCGCTGCAATCACTTCGGGGTCAGGCGCGACCTCGGGTTCGCCTTCCGGCGCGGCAAGTGCGGGAGCAATCAGTTCGACACCTTCGGGAAGAACCATGCCAGGTTGCATGACAGGCGGGTTGTTATCTTGCGTCAGATCAGGCGTCGGTTCGACAGGTGCTAAGACCGCGACATCGACCTCGGGCGCCAGTTCGACCGGTGCGGCCTCCTCGACAACTGGCGCGACAGTTGCGGCCACCTTTGGTGTCTCGGCAGCCGTCGCTGGCACTGGTGCGACCGGTTGCACAACCGGGGCCGGGGCGGGCGCTACCGGGGCAGAAGCCACTTTTGGCAGCGTCGGCGCGACGGCAGTGTCGCCGCCCAAAAGCTCGGTCTGCGTGACCGCAATACCGAGTGCCGCAACAATCGCAATCAATGCAACCGAAACCAGCAGCAGCGGCTTCCCTCCGGTCTGACGCGCAGCTTTCGGTGTGACTGCCGCAGCGTCCGCATGTTTTGAGGACGGCACAGCAGCGGCGCTGCTTGCGGCAGCTATCTTCTCTTCCGGCATGTTCGCTGCATTGATCGCGGCACGAACCGCTGCCAGTTCGCCAGTATTTTCCTTCGCTCCGCTTGCCGGAACGATCAGGTCGAGCCATTCCTTTGCGGATTGCAGACGGTCACGCGGAAGGACGGCAAGCGATTTGTTGATCGCATCAAGGAATGCCGGATCGTAACCTTTGATCGCCTCGTCAAGGGGAACATAAGGGTCGGGTTGCTGCGATGCGATGGCCAGCAGCCTGGCCTGCGACACCGGCGGCGGCGTACCCGCTATCAGATGGTAGAACGTGGCCCCCAGCGCATATAGGTCGCTCGCAGGGCCTTCCTTGCTGCTGTTCACATAGAATTCCTGCGGCGAGTAGCCATCCTTGATGACCCGCATTTCCGACAGCACGACGTTGGATTTCGACGCCTCGTCGCGGGCGGCGCCAAAGTCGATCAGCACCGGATCGCCGGTCGTGGGGTCCAGCAGGATGTTGTCGGGCGAAATGTCCCGGTGCAGCATGTTCTGCGTGTGAATGAACCCGACCGCTCCGAGAATCTTCTCAAGGATGATGCGGAGTCTGGTCGGCGAAAGTGCCCTGCTGTCATCCTCCAGCGACTGCAACAGATCGTAGCCGTCGATGTAGTCCAGCGCCATATATGCGGTATCGTTATCCTCGAAGACCTGATGCACGCCGACGATATGCGGATGTTTCAGCTTCGACAGGCTCCAGGCTTCCTTGATGAACGATTTGACGGCCGACTGGAAATCCGTCTGGTAGGCACGTGATCTGACCCCGACGGTACTGCCGATGCGATGGCAGAAGGATGACGGGAAACATTCCTTGATAACGACCTGCCGACTTAGGGAATCGCGCGCGAGATAGGTGATCCCGAAGCCACCGCTGTTCAGAAAGCGCTCGATCGTATACTGGCCGTGCAAAAGCGTCGCACCAGGATCAAGCTCGTCAAGCATTTCAGAATCGGTGTCTGAATCATGCAAAGTTGCGGCCATTGACATATGCAGTCCATTTTTCAGAGAATTTAATCACTGGTAAAAAATTACATGCATTCAAAGCATCTAATCGACAGGAAGACGTTCAAAAGATGGCACAACTGGGTTCATTTCTGGCTATCAACGCGTCATGCAATGGTCGGGACCATTTCCGTCACGTCAACCTGCCTCATAGATTAATGGCCTGTCGCAAAGATGGATTCACTGTAAGCGCCGCGTCTTGATCCATGGAACATTTTAATTTTCCTGTTGATTTAAAATTGGCGCGTGGCCGCCCCAGGAAAGGTGCGGCCTGCAAACCGCCCGGACAGGCCCCTTGCCCGGCTTAATAATAGCTTAATTGCGACAAAGAATTGGCACAAAATTCTTTAGGTTGTGCATCATGGGGCACTGCAGCCTGCGGTGGCCGGTGGTCCGGGTCGCAGCCTGAATCGCCTTGGTTGAGTAGCTAGTGTTTGCATTTCCACTGGATACATGTCGGAGGATACCGAACGTGAAAAACGTGTTGACCTGTTACGGAAGACTTGCCCTGCGTGCCACCGTCACAGCTGGAATTTCCTTGCTTCCGCTCACAGCCATCGGCGGTGAGATCATACTTAAATCCGCCGACGGCACGGTGAACCTGGTCGGCGAATATGTCGACTTCAAGGATGACAGCTACATCATCCGCACTGTTCTGGGTGACCTGAGGGTTGCGGCCAGCCGGGTGCGGTGCGAGGGCGCGGATTGCCCGACATTCGAGACCGCCACCGCCAATGTGCGGATCGCTGGTTCCGACACCATCGGTGAGGGCGTGATGCCACTTTTGATGAGTGGCTATGCAGGGTTTCTGAACGCCGAAGCGTCGATCACCAATACCCAGGTCGAGGGTCAGATGCTGGCAAGTTTTGTCGGCGACGGCGGCTTTGGCGACGATATCGGAACCTTCCTGGTCACCTCGACCACGTCGGGCGACGCCTTCGACGTGCTCATGAACAACGAGGCCGCGATCGGCATGGCATCGCGACGTATCCTGCCTCAGGAGGCCCGCTCGCTGCGCGACGCAGGCCTTGGAAACATGGTCAGCCCGACGCAGGAATTCATCATCGCGGCCGACAGTCTGGTCGTCATCGTCAACCCGCAGAACAAGCTGTCGTCGATCTCGGTGGAAGATCTGGCGCGGATTTTCTCGGGTGAATACACCAACTGGAGCCAGCTTGGCGGCGACGACGCACCGATCACCGTCGTGTCGGTGGCCGACGATTCCGGAACCGATTCGGTGTTCAATGCCCGTGTGTTTGGCGGCGAAAACCCGCCGCGTCCCGAAGGCTTTCTAGAGGCGGCAGACAACAGCGCCGCGGCCGCGATGGTCAACGAAAACCCCTCCGCGATCAGCGTCGTCGGCTATGCATTCCAGCGTGGCGCCAAGCCGCTGAGCCTTATCAACGAATGCGGCATCTCCTCCGAGGCAGATTCCTTTGCCGCCAAGACCGAGGAATACTCGCTTCAGCGTCGGCTTTATCTCTACACCACCGACAAGGCCGATCAGATGACTCGCGACTTTCTGACCTTCACGCAGTCGGAAGAGGCTGACGGTGTGATTGCAAAGGCCGGGTTCATCGATCTCGGTGTCGAGCGTCGTGCTCAGTCGATGGACGGCGAGCGCGCGATCTCGCTTCTCAACACCCAGGTCGATGCGTTCGAAGGCAACGTGATCCGCGAATTCCTCGCCCAGATGGTTCAGGCGGACCGTCTGTCGACAACCTTCCGGTTTCGTCTCGGATCGTCCAGCCTCGACGAACGGGCGCGGCTGGATATGGAGCGGCTGACGAATTACCTTCAGGACATGCCCGAGGGCACGAAGGTAACGATGGTTGGCTTCACCGACGATATCGGCGCCTTCGAATCGAACCGCAGGCTGAGCGAGCAACGCGCAAAAAGCGTGGTCGGGGAACTGCGCACCTGGGCTGGAAATCGCCTTGAAGGAATCCAGTTCACTGCGGCAGGCTTTGGGGAAATCGCACCTTCGGTTTGCAACTCCACCGAATACGGCCGGGGCATAAACCGCCGCGTCGAAGTGTGGATCGACAAGAACGCTGAAGGCTGATGTCAACGCCGCTTTCATCACTTTCAGCGACCAGACCGCCTCCAGGTTCGGGCCCATGCTGCTGTGCTAACCTGCCTGAACCCTATGGCCCCCAAGTTTCGATCTGCTGATCGGTGATGTCCGTGTCCAAAGGAACAATCGAGATGAAATCATTGAGAACACCTGACGGGAAAAACGCCCCCGCAGGATCACCCCTCAGCTCGGCGCTGACCTGCCTCGGACCGGTGATCTGCATCGCCGTGACCACGGCAATCTGCACCTCACTGGCGTCACCCGCTTCTGCCCAAACGCAACTTTATGACGGCGGCAAGGCGCGGGTAAACCTGTCCGCAAGACTTCGCTCTCTGACCGAGGAAATCGCCTCGGCAAGCTGTCGCTTCGCGGCCGACATCGACATCGAAGCCGCCAGAACGGACCTGCAAGTGGTCAGCGGCGAATTCGACACAATCATCTCGGGGCTCGAGAACGGCAGCCCTGCCCTGGGCATCCCATCGAAGGAAACAGCCCGCGAAAATCTGGCCAGCATAAATGCCGTCCAGGAGGCGTGGGTGCCGATCCGCGCGTCGGTCGTCAACATGCTGACAGGCGCGTCTACTCCAAACGATCTGACCGTAGTCGGTCAGTCCTACAAACCACTTCTGGAAAACACGATCTCGCTGACCTCCAGAATCTCGGGGCACTATTCGAACCCGCAGGAACTGTTGCAAAGCGATGCGATCACAATCGATTACCTCGTCCGTCAGCGGATGTTCGTCAGCCGGATGGTTCGCGATCTGTGCGGACTGGCCACCGGATCGACCGAAATGGGCGATGTCGATGAGTTGCAAGAAGCGGTCGAGCTGTTCGACCGATCCCTGGTAGCGCTGCGCGATGGTTTCCCGTCTGCGGGCATCAACCCGCCACGCAACGAGGCGGTGAAATCCAGCCTTGTATCGACCTACGAGGCCTGGTCGGAACGCAAACCCATCTTCGACAATGCGATCAACGGTGGGCGGGTCGATCAACCGCTGGTCGCCGAGGCGGCGGAACTTGCAAAAACCCTGTCGACGGCGATCAACAACACGATCACGCTGTACATGATTTCGTCGCCGGGTCAGGAGGGCGTCTACCGGGTGCCGCTGCAGGCCTATTCGGAGACCGAACTGTCGAAATGGATCGAAAACCCCGAGCTGATCGCGGCGATCAATGCGCAGAACGCAGAGAATTCGCGCCTTACACAGGGCGAGGTCGATCAGCTTGACCTCGACTGGCGTGCGCAGGCGAAAAACGGCGGCGGGCCTTTGATCACGCGGCTTCTGGCCCATCCCGTGTCGGAATGGCTGCGCGGCCAGCAGTCGGCGACCGCAGGTTTCGTGACCGAAGTGTTCGTGATGGACAACAAGGGCCTGAACGTCGCGCAAAGCGTCGAGACCTCGGACTATTGGCAGGGCGACGAGGCGAAGTGGCAGGAATCCTTTGGTGACGGCAGCGGAACGGGCAGCCTGCACATCAGCGAGGTCGAGTTTGACGACAGCACCGGTTTCTATCAAAGTCAGGCATCGTTGCCGATCACCGATCCCGCGACCGGCGGTCTGATCGGAGCGATCACCTTTGGTATAAACGTGCAAAGCCTGATGTAGGGCAGCAAACGGCGCTGGCTTCGCCTGAGGGTTCGTCTCATATATCAAGGCGGGGGGCGTAGAGCCTCCCGCCGTCTCGATGCGTATCGACCCCCCCTCGCCCTGCTACTTGGCCCAACACGGGGGCCAGGACGGTATCGGTGAACAGCCCCCGGATGCCGCTCAGCCAGGAATGGTTCTGCGCCAGACGCCGATCTGGCGAGGTGCAGGGCGGCATTAACCGAGTATTAAGTTACCATTTCCCTAACGGCCCCTTCTCGTGGCATCAGGACGGCGAGGCTGACGCTGTCGGCCGGGGGGCAGAACGCCCCATCCCCCCCCGCCTCATTCCCGATAGCCCAGGAGCTTCGCCATGACCTACCGTTCCGCAGCCTCTGTGGCCGCACTTATCGCCGCACTTGCGCCCTTGCCGTCCCTCGCTCAAACCAGCCTCGGCTTCACCGGCGGCGGTGTCACGCTCGGCGTCACCTCGTCGGACACGAGCGACAGCCTGACCTTCGTTGACGGCTGGCTCGACATTGCGATCACCGCCGCACATGGGGTTCAGCTTGATTTCGGCATCGAAGACACCAGTGCGGGCACGCTCGCCCATGCCGCGACACATATCTACATGATGCCGCGTGAGGGGCAGAAATACGGCGTCTTCGCCACTGTCAGCGATCTAGACGGCGAAGGCTTCACGGTCGGCACGATCGGCCTTGAAGGCCGCTTGGCCGTCGGCCCAAAGACCGCCATCGAGGCGCATATCGGTATCGGCATCGCACACCGTATCACCGCGCCCGACAATCTCGACTTCCTCTTCGCCGGTGCGGGGATCACCCACGACCTCAGCCCGGGACTGACCATCGGTCTGCACGGCGAGATCGCCGAGTTCGACGAGACGAACTTTCAGGCCGTGGGCTACACGGTGATGCTTGAGGCCGAATACCGGCCGCGCCGCAGCCCGGTCTCGATCAGCGCCGGTATCGGTGTCTCCGGGCTCGACGGCAGCAACGGCGCCCCGAGCGAAACCGTGGCGCGGATCGGCGTGAGCTATACCTTCGGCGCCCAGACCGGCGACCCCACCCGGCGTCCGTTCCGTCGCCACAACCCTTACGCGCCGCTGGCGCTGCGCGGTCTCTTCTAAGACCCTTCCCTCCACCGCGCCGGGGCGTTAAACCCCGGCGCATGACTGATCCTATCCACATCGTTGGCGGCGGCATGGCAGGCGCCGAAGCCGCCTGGCAGATCGCCCAGGCGGGCCTGCCCGTGGTGATCCACGAGATGCGGCCCAAGGTCGGCACCTTCGCGCACCGGACGGACAAGCTGGCCGAGATGGTCTGCTCGAATTCCTTCCGCTCGGATGATGACGAACAAAACGCTGTCGGCCTCCTGCATTGGGAAATGCGCGCGGCAAACGGTCTGATCATGGCGATGGCCGATGCTCATGCGCTGCCCGCAGGCGGCGCGCTGGCTGTAGACCGCGAGCCGTTCTCCGAGGCGGTCACCGCCCGCCTCCGCGCCCATGTCTTGATTTCCGTGGTGGAGGAAGAGGTTGACGCCCTGCCCTCATCGGGTCGCTGGATCTTTGCCACCGGCCCCCTGACCTCGCCCGCCCTTGCCCAGGCCTTGCGCAGCGAGACCGGTGCCGACGCCCTAGCCTTTTTCGACGCCATCGCCCCCATCGTCTATGCCGACAGCGTCAACATGTCGGTGGTCTGGGCCCAATCGCGCTATGACAAGGGCGAGACAGAGGCCCAGCAAAAGGCCTATCTCAACTGCCCGATGGACAGGGGTCAGTACGAAGCTTTCATCGACGCGCTGCTGGCCGCCGAAAAGACCGAGTTTCGACCGGATGAGACGGCGGGTTATTTCGAAGGCTGCTTGCCAATCGAGGTCATGGCCGAACGTGGTCGGGAAACCCTGCGCTTTGGCCCGATGAAACCTATCGGTCTGACCAACGCTCACAAGCCCGGCGAAAAGGCCTATGCCGTGGTCCAGCTGCGTCGCGACAACGCGCTTGGCACGCTCTACAATATGGTGGGCTTCCAGACCAAGATGAAGTACGGCGCACAAACCGCTGTTTTCAAGATGATTCCCGGTCTTGAAGAGGCAAGCTTCGCTCGTCTCGGCGGGATCCACCGCAACACATTCCTGAACTCGCCAAGGCTGATCGACGATCAGCTTCGCCTGCGCTCGCGCCCGCATATCCGCTTTGCCGGACAGATCACCGGCGTCGAGGGCTATGTCGAAAGTGCCGCGATGGGGCTTCTGGCCGGTCGCCTCGCCGCCGCCGAGGCGCTTGGCCGTCCGATCGGGCCGCCACCGCCCGACACCGCAATGGGCGCGCTGGTGCATCACATCACCGGCGGCGCCGAGGCCAAGACCTTTCAGCCGATGAACGTGAACTTCGGCCTCTTTCCCCCGATCGATGCCAAGGGCGGGCGTCGTGGCCGCAAGGACCGCTACAAGGCCTATACCGGCCGCGCCAAAACCGCGTTTCAGGGCTGGCTCGACACTCAGGCGGCGCTTTACGCCGCGTGAGCGCGCGACTAACCTTCCCGCCATGACCGGCTTTCTCGCCAAGATCTACGCCGCGCGGACGCCACAAGAGGTGCAGCGCCTCTATGCGGAATGGGCGGACAGCTATGATGCCGAGGTCAGCGCCGCCGGTTACGCAACCCCGGCCCGCGTCGCCGCGGCGCTTCGGGCCACGGGGGCCGACCCGACCGAACCGGTGCTGGATTTCGGCTGCGGCACCGGCATGTCA
>JBBKVJ010000338.1:0-7697 GCA_037968375.1 Paracoccaceae bacterium
CTACGAGGCGCTGGCCTGGGGGCGGCATGTCAGCGATCATCGGGACGCGTGGGAGGTGGTGCGCCGGGCGGATCATCCGAACACCGGCATCATCCTCGACAGCTTTCACACGCTGGGCCGAAAGATCGACCCCCAGACGATCCGCGCCATCCCCGGTGACAAGGTGTTTTTCGTGCAGCTGGCCGATGCGCCCATGATCGAGATGGACCTGCTGTATTGGTCGCGGCACTTTCGCAACATGCCGGGCGAGGGCGATCTGGATGTGACCGGGTTCATGCGCGCGGTGATGGCGACCGGCTACGCCGGGCCGATCAGTCTGGAGATTTTCAACGACCAGTTCCGCGGCGGGCGTGCGGGTGCGATTGCCAAGGACGGTTACCGGGCGCTGGTGGCGCTGATGGATGATGTGCGCCGCGCCGAGCCGACGCTGAGCGTCGATCTGCCGCTGATGCCCGCGCGGGTAAAGGCGCAGGATATTGCCTTTGTCGAGTTCGCAAGCCAAGGGCAGGATGCCGACGAGCTGGAGGCGCTTATGACGACGCTGGGGTTTGTCCGCGCCGCGCATCACGTCGCGAAAGCGGTCGATATCTGGCAGCAGGGCGATATCCGCATCGTCGTCAACCGCGAGGAAGACGGGTTGGCGCACAGCAATTATATCGCGCGCGGCACGACGGTTTGCGATATCGGCATCAAGGTTGCCAATGCCGCCGATACGGTGGCGCGGGCGACGGCACTGGGGGCAACGCCGTTCACCCAGCCGATCGGGCCGGGCGAGATGCATATCCCGGCGATCCGAGGGCTGGGTGGCGGGATCATTCATTTCCTGGATGACAGCGACCTGTCGGAGGTCTGGACCAGCGAGTTCACCGCCACAGCTGCGGCGACCAAGGGCGCCGGGCTGACCCGGATCGACCATATCGCGCAGACGATGAACTACGACGAGATGCTCAGCTGGTCGCTGTTCTACACCGCCCTTCTGGACCTTCGGAAAACCCCGATGCTGGATGTGATCGACCCCGACGGGCTGGTGCATTCGCAGACCGTTGAGGCGCCGGACGGGGCGGTGCGGATCACGCTGAACGGCGCCGAGACGCATCGGACGCTGGCGGGCAAGTTTCTGGCGGGCGGCTTTGGATCGGCGTTCCAGCATCTGGCCTGCCAATGCGCGGATATCTTTGCCGCTGCCGAGGCGCTGGCGGCGCTGGGGTTCAAGCCCCTGGCGATGTCGGCCAATTATTACGACGATCTGGCGGCACGGTTCGATCTGGAACCGGCGCGGCTTGCCGCGATGAAGCGGGCGCAGATCCTGTATGATCGCGATGCGGACGGCGAGTTCTTTCAGCTGTATTCGCAGCCATACAGCAACGGCTTGTTCTTCGAGATCGTGCAGCGCGATGCAGGCTATGGCGGTTATGGCGCGCCGAACGCACCCTTTCGCATCGCCGCGCAGAAAAGACTGTTGGCGCCGAAAGGCATGCCGGCGCTCTGAGCCGGTTGGCGGGTTGTCCCGGGCCGGGCCTGCCCTGCGGGCTTAAGACAATAGAAATCTTGCGCTGTCAGGATTGCCGGGGTGAGTTGGTAAATGGGAAACCGTTTAGGTGCCGAATGCCCCCGATCCGGAGAAATCCGATGGCCCGATGGCGCCGGATGGCGCGAATTGCGCCGCCGATCATATCGTCGATCTGAAGGCCGCCAACGAGAAGCTGGAAAGTTTTGTCTATCTGGCCAGCCACGACCTGCGCTCGCCACTGCGCGCCATGCTGTCGCTGGTCGAATGGATCCGCGACGATCTGTCCGAGGTGCTTGACCCGATCCCCGACAACATCGCCAGTGATCTTGATCAGGTGACGGCACAGGGCCAGCGCATGGACCAGATGCTGCGCGACCTGCTGGAATTCTCGCGGATCGGTAATGCCGAAGATGCGATAGCGCCGTTCGACCCGGCGGCGAAGATCGCCGAGTGCCTGAACATTCTGGACGTTCCCCCAGCGTTTACGATCCATGTCGCGGGCGGGTTGCCGCAGGTGTTGTGCGGCCCGGTCGAATTTTCGATGGCGATCCGTAATCTGATCACCAACAGCGTCAAGCACCACGACAAGCCGACCGGCAGGATCGAGATCGACGGCTGGGCTGCGAACGGCATGGGTCATTTCCGGGTGCGCGACGACGGCCCCGGCGTAGCCCCCGAACACCGCGAGGTGATCTTCGAAATCTTCAGAAAGATTAACTCAAACCAAGGCTGCGGCATCGGCCTTGGCGCGGTTCGCAAGATCGCCCGACGCTATGGTGGCGAAGTGACCATGTCGCCTTGTGAAAAAGGCTCGGGAAGCGCGTTCACCATCACATTCCCACTGGCGGTGGTGACCGAAATGGCCGTGCCGGTCGCGCCGTCGAGACAGCATTGATCCGGTGCTTCGCCGCCCTGGGGTCCGACGCCGTTATCGGCTTGATAACTTCTTCTGGCTCAGAGTCGCAAAGGGTGGAACGCATAGGGGGTTGTTAAGATGAACGTTGTCGAACTTTCTCAGGTCGGACCGATGCTTCTTGCCGATGCAGAATTGCCGGTCCAGCGCAATTCTGCTCTGATTGTCGATGACGACGCGATCGACCGCCGAAGGCTGAAATCCTTCTGCACCAAGGCCGGCCTGAACCTCGATTTCGTCGAGGCGTCCTCGCTGGCAGAAATGCATGTCGAGATGAACCGGCACCTGTTCGATCTGATCTTCATCGACTACCGGTTGCAGGATGGCGATGGCCTGAAAGCGCTGGAAGCGATCAAGGTGCATCCGATGAACGCGATGTCGGCCAAGATTATGGTGGCCGGGATCGCCCAGACCGAAATCGCGGTCCAGGCGATGAAGCAGGGCTGCAACGATTACATCCTGAAGGATTCCTTTGATCCGAACTGGCTGCGGCGCGCGGTGACCAATGCGCTGGAAAATTCGAAGCTGCAGCGCGATGTCGACAGCGCCCAGAGGATGCGCGCCAGCGTCGTCAAGACGATGAACGGCTTTGCGCAGGATTGTGCCCAGGAAATGAAGCCGACGCTGTCGAAGATGCTGCGCCAGATCGCGATGCTGCGCAGCGAGACCGGGCGGATCCGCAAGGCCGAGTTCGACGCGCTGGAGCAATCGTGCACCCGGCTGCGCGATTTCATCGAGGGTATCGAGAGCTACGTCGAACAACACAACTGATCCCGCCCGTTTCCAGGTCATTTCCGGTAGCAGAGGGGTGCGGGAATAATGCGTGATTATATGGTACGCCCGGCCCGGCATGTCTGCGATCATGCAGGTTGTCTGAAGAGTGCACGGCAGGTCTGGCGCGAAGCCGCTCGGCCGACCTGCGTTCGGCCACGATTGCCCCAGCGCGGAGCCTGCTGATGCCCAGGACGCGCGCAAACCTCGCCGCATCGCAGCTGGAACGCTCGGGCCGACTTGGCCACGTGCATTATGCGGTCGTCGGCCTGTCCTTCGTGCTGACGCTGGCTGTCTGGCAATACGCCACGTATCAGGTCGACACCCGGATCGAGGATGGGTTCGATCGATCCTCGGATCAGGTGCTGAATCTGATCTCGGAACGGATGCGGCGCTATGACGAGGCGCTGTGGTCGAGTGTCGCGATGATCCAGGCGAACAACGGCGAGATAGACTACCACAGGTGGCGCGAGTTTGCCCGCAATCTGAAGATCAACACCCGCTATCCGGGGATCCACGGTCTGGGGGTCGTCATGGCCGTGCCGACGCTGGACATGCCCGAGTTGATCGCGCGCGAGCAGCGCGACCGGCCTGATTTCACCGTTCATCCCGAATTGCCGGGACCGATGCGCTGGCCCATCGTCTATATCGAGCCGGCAGAGGCGAATGCCAAGGCGATCGGCCTGGACATCGGATTCGAAAACAACCGGCTGAGCGCCCTGATGGCCGCGCGCGACACCGGCCTGTCCCGGATCACCGCGCCGATCCGCCTGGTGCAGGATAACGGATCGACGCCGGGTTTCCTGTTCTTCGCACCCTATTACCGGGCCGGTGCCGCCCTGGATGCCGAGGCGCGCCGCCAGCGGTTTGCCGGTGCAATCTATGCACCGTTCGTAGTCAAGCGGATGCTGCAGGGCTTTCTCGACAAGGATCAACGCCATATCCGGATCAGCATTTCGGATGCCGGCGAAAGGATCTACGACGAGCATGCCGAGGTCGACGACAGCACCGATCCCGCGCCGATGTTCACCCGCGAGGTCACGCTGGAGCTTTACGGCCGGCAATAGCTGTTCGATATCCGCAGCGACCTTGCGTTTCGGGCGGAGAACCAGCGGTCGCAGCCGCTGGTCATTCTGGCCTGCGGCCTGATCATCGACAGCCTGCTCTTGAGTTTCTTTCTGTTGCTGACGATGGCGAACCGGCGGGCGGTCGACTACGCCGATCTTCTGACCCAGGCCCTGCGCGAGGAAAAGCGCGAGCTGCAAGCCTCGAACGCGGCACTCGAGCAATATGCCTATGTCTCGTCGCACGATCTGCAGACGCCGCTGCGCAGCCTGCGCGATGTCACCGACTATCTGACCGAGGACCTGCAAAGTGACCATCCCGATGCGTTGCGCAATCTGAAAGTCACCAAGGCACTGGCCGATCTGTATGCCTTGATCGCGCGGATGGAAGGGCTGGTGTTGGGCGTTCTGGAATTTGCGCGCGTCGGGCGCAGTGCCGGAGCCGCCGAGAGCTTCGACGCGGACGCGGCGATCCGCGACATCGTCGCAAGTTCGGGAATTGAACTTTCCCGGATCCAGCTGAGTGGCGATTTCCCGGTGCTGTTTTCGAACCGTCTGAGATTCTTCCAGATAGTGACCAACCTGTTGCGCAATGCCGCGCAGCATCACCATGCGCCGCAGCATCTGCAGATCACCATCGACGGCCGCGTCAGCGGTGCCGATTACACGCTGGCAATTGGCGATGACGGGCCCGGGATCGATGCGAAGTTTCACGGCAAGATTTTCGAGATGTTCCAGGTGCTGACCCCCGGGGCGAGATCGGGATCGACCGGCATCGGTCTTGCCATCGTGCGCCGCGCCGTGGACGCCGAGAACGGAACAATCTCGGTCGTCTCAGCGCCTGGGCAAGGTGCGCGGTTCACCGTGGTCCTGCCCGAGATCGTCGCACCGGTCGCGCACGCACTGGCGGCGGAGTAGCGGCAAAGAGACATGACCCATGAACCCTGTCCCACCAGAGCTTCTTGTCGTCGAGGACAATGATTTCGACGTGAGGCGGATCGAGCGCAGTTTGCAAAAACTGGGCCGTCCGCCCGGTTTCCGGCGCGCCCGGGACGGGATCGAGGCGCTCGACATGCTGCGCCGCGCCGCACCTTCGGATGCCATGGCACCGGTGGTCGTGCTTCTCGATCTCAACATGCCGCGGCTTGGCGGGATCGGGTTTCTCGACGAGCTGCGCGCCGATCCTCGCCTGCAAGCGACACCGGTGTTCGTCCTGACCACCTCGGATTATGAAAAGGACGTGGCCGCCGCTCACGCCCGTATGATTTGCGGCTATCTGACCAAGCCCAGAACGTCCGAGGAAATGGTGCGATTGTTGCAGGTGATCACTGATTTCTGCGATTGCTGTCTCTACCCGGTCTGAGGCCGCGCACGCTGGCGGCACCTGGCCACCCGGCAGCCGTTGCAGGGTTGATCGTGATTTGCATTTGCGGTGCGAAAGCTAGATGTCATGGAGATACATCTTCACGTCCAGGCAATCGCAGAGAGAAATCATGAAATATGTGTTGATCGGCATCGCAAGTCTGAGCCTCGCCGTCCCGGCATTGGCAGAAAGCCACGCCCCTGCAGAGACCATGGAAGTGTCCGGAGACGCGGCCTCTGGCGAGACGCTGTTCGGGCGGCAATGCATCGCCTGCCATGTCGTTGCGAACGATGACGGCGATGTTCTGGCGGGCCGCAATGCGCGTACTGGGCCGAACCTTTACGGTGTCGCGATGCGGCAACCGGGTGCCGTCGAAGGTTTCCGCTATGGTGACGCCATTGTTGCGCTGGGCGAAGCCGGCCAATTGTGGTCCGAAGAGAATTTCGTCGGCTACGTGCAGAACCCCACCGGCTGGCTGCGCGAGACGCTGGACGACAAAAGCGCGCGCGGCAAGATGGCGTTCAAGGTGCGCAGCGAAACGGACGCCTCCGACATTTACGCCTATCTGGTGTCTATCGGCCCCGAGATCGACATGGATGCGGTGGGTGGCGCCGCGTCCGAGGGCGCCCCGAGCAACTGACCCGCGATTGACTGGCGATCGGATTTGAGCGGCGGGGCAATGCCCCTCGCTCAGGGTTCACCGTCATTGACGTCCTTTGGGTGTTTCCGGTCCGCCCGTGTCAACCGGTCGCGCCGGTGTCCGCCTGCACAGCGGTCACGGCGATCATCTGCAGCACATCCTTTGCCGTGCAACCGCGCGAAAGATCGTTGGCGGGATGTGCGAGGCCTTGCAGGATCGGGCCGATGGCGCGCGCTCCGCCGATCCGCTGGGCGATCTTGTAGCCGATGTTGCCGGCGTCGAGCGTCGGAAAGACGAAGACATTGGCGCGGCCCTCGATGGCCGATCCCTTTGCCTTGGTCGCCGCGATTTCGGGCACGAAGGCCGCGTCGAACTGCAGTTCGCCATCGACGATCAGATCGGGCTGGGCGGCGCGCAGCAATACTGTCGCCTCGACCACCTTCGCCACATCGGGATGTGCCGCACTGCCGTGGGTCGAGAACGACAGCATCGCGACCCGCGGTTCGATGCCGGTCAGCGCCGTAAAGGATATTGCGGAAGCACGGGCGATCTCGGCCAGTTCCGCCGCATCCGGGCTGACCACGAGGGCGCAATCGGCGAAGACGACGGGGCCCCGCGCAGCATGGTGCGGCGCGTCGAGCAGCATCAGGAAAAAGCTCGAGATCAGCCTGGCCCCCGGCGCCGGACCGATGATCTGGATCGCGGCGCGCACGGTATCGGCGGTGGTCGCCACCGCGCCGCCGACAGTGCCGTCGGCCAGCCCCTCGCGCACCATCATCGCGGCGAAGATCAGCGGATCGCGGACCGCACGGGCGGCTACACCCGGGCTGACGCCCTTGTGGTGGCGCAGGTGGTGATAGGCCTCGGCGAGGCTTTGATGCTGCGGCGCAGTGGCGGGGTCGAGGATGGTGATATCGCTACCCGCACCGCCCTGGAGGGACATCTCGGCGCGCACGTTGGCCTCGCGCCCGATCAGGATGATCCGCGCAATTCCCTGCGCCTCTGCGGCCAGAGCCGCCGCAACGATACGGGGGTCTTCGCCTTCGCTATGCGCGATGGTCTTTTTGGCCCGCGCCGCCCGTTCCAGAATGCTGTTCATCGCATCCATCGCCCCGCCTCAGACCAGCGACTTCAGGATGCCGAGCGCTGCCAGCACGGCCAGAAGACGGATCGTGATGCGGCGAAAATCCTGCGGGCTGGTGGCGAGGAAATGCCTGCCGCCAAGCACGATGCCCGCGAGGAGGAGCGGCACCATGACGGCGAACATGAGGAAGCTGTCGCGGGTCAGAAGCCCATGATACCACAAAAGCGGCAGCGCCACGAGGTCGATGGCGGTGAGGTAAGCCACCATCGTGGCGCGGAACACCGGCGCCGGGATCGGCTGCGCTGCCATGAACGCGGCCACCGGCAGCCCGCCCACCGCCGCCCCGTTGGCC
>JBBKVJ010000339.1:0-14239 GCA_037968375.1 Paracoccaceae bacterium
GGCGAGCGGCGGCCTTCTGGTGCGCGATCAGGCGCCCGGCCTGTTCCTGATCGCCGTGCCGGTCTTGCAGACCGATCCGGACCTGCGGTTTCGCTGCGATCTGGAGATCGAGTGACGCCGGACCATTGCGATGCCGCGTCGCCGCTTCCAATGACTTGGCGGGTTGCATAAGGTCGCCGCGATACGGGGATGGGCAGGAAATGCCCGGCGCATGGGGGACGGGCGTGACGCATATCATCGTGGTCGGCAACGAGAAGGGCGGGTCGGGCAAATCGACCACCGCGATGCATGTCGCCACCGCTTTGGCGCGGATGGGGCACCGGGTCGGCGCGCTGGATCTCGACATCCGGCAGCGCAGTTTCGGCCGCTATGTCGAGAACCGCCGCGCCTATATCGCCAAGCATGGGCTGACCCTTGCCACACCCGATTACCGTGAACTGCCGCAGGTCAATGCGGCGCGACTGCCGCCGGGCGAAAACGCCTACGACAGCCAGCTGTCGATTGCGGTGGCTGAACTGGAGCAGGACAGCGATTTCCTGATCATCGACTGCCCCGGCTCGCATACCCGTCTCAGCCAGGTCGCGCATTCGCTGGCCGATACGCTGATCACGCCGCTGAACGACAGCTTCATCGACTTCGACCTGCTGGCCCGCACCGAGCCTGAGACCAACCGGGTGCTGGGCCCTTCGATCTATGCCGAGATGGTCTGGCAGGCGCGACAATTGCGCGCGCAGGCCGGGCTGGCACCAATCGACTGGGTGGTGATCCGCAACCGGCTGGGCGCGCAGGCGATGCACAACAAGGAAAAGATGGCCGCGGCCCTTGATGCGCTGTCAAAGCGGATCGGGTTTCGGGTCGCACCCGGTTTCAGTGAACGGGTGATTTTCCGCGAACTGTTCCCGCGCGGCCTGACCTTGCTGGATCTGCGCGATGTCGGCGTGCAGTCGCTGAACGTGTCGAATATCGCCGCGCGGCAGGAACTGCGCGAACTGATCCGCGCGCTCAGGCTTCCTGGCGTTTCGGTCGAATTTTGACGCTCGAGAACACCGACTGTCGTTTCGTCACCGGGCGCTTGCTGGCAAGGGTCAGCGCCTCAAGCCGGGCATCGACCTTGTCAAGCGCCTGATCGGCGGCTGCGTCCTCGTTCCGGTTCGACTTCTGAAAGATGCCCATTGTCGGGGTCTCCGCTGGTGTTTGCGAAAGACTCGCTGCCCAACGTGGCCCGATTGTGGCACTGCAGAGGAGATTTTGGGGGAGAAAGTTAATCCGTCACAACGACTGGAGATTGTGGACCGAGAGGGAATAATGGCGAAGAAAGTGGTGGACCCGGAGCGATTCGAACGCCCGACCCCTTGATTCGTAGTCAAGTGCTCTATCCAGCTGAGCTACGGGTCCGTCGGCCTTGGGATTTAGACGCCGGGGGACGGTGTTGCAAGGGCAAATGACACGGTGTCACTCTGCCGCCTCGCCCAATGCCACCACCTGTTTCGGCAGCCGGATGACGAACTCGGTGCCGCCGGTATCGCTGCGCACCAGATCAAGTCGCCCGCCATGACCCCGCACCAGATCGGCGGCTATGGCCAGCCCAAGGCCCGAGCCCTCCTTGCGGGTGCCGCCCTGGAACGGCTGGAACAGATGCTCGCGCGCCTTGCGCGGCAAACCGGGGCCGGTATCGCTGACGGTCACCACCCAGTCGTCGTCGTCTTCGTCGGCCTGAACCGAAATCTCGCCCGGATTGCCGGTGGCGATGATCGCCTGACGGGCGTTGCGCACCAGGTTCGACAGCACCCGATACAGCTGTTCGGCATCGGCGCGGATCATCAGGCCCGCCGGGATATCCTCGGCATAGCTGACCTCGGCATCGCCCGCGGCCAGACGCTCGCTTTCAATGACATCGCCGACGATGCCTGCCAGCGACACCCGGCTGAGCGCGGGCGGCGGCTCTTCGGCCTTGCCGAAGGCGAGCGTGGATTCGCACAGGTTCACCGCCCGGCTGATCGAGTTCACCAGCTTGGGCACAGCGCGCTGCACCGCCGGGTCCTGGCTGATCTCCATCCGGTCGGTGAACAACTGCGCGGTGGTCAGGATGTTGCGCAGATCGTGGCTGATCTTGGCCACCGCCTGGCCTAGCTGCGCCAGGCGTTCTTTCTGGCGCAAGGCACCGGTTAGTTGCGTCTGCATGGTGCGCAGCGCCTCTTCCGCCTCGCGCAGTTCGGTCACGCCGGCGGTTGGCGTGATGATCCGGCGCGCATCTTCGGGCGCGTCGGCATAGCTTTGCATATGCGACACCACGCGCTTAATCGGCATCACGATGAAGGACTGCACCGCGACGAAGAGAAGTCCCGCCGTAAACACCGAGATCGCCGCTGACAGCGCCAGAATCCGCAAACCGTAGTCGATCATCGCCATTCGCAGCGGTTGGCTTTCCATCGTCACCTCGATCAGAAGGCCGGCCGAGCGCACCGGATCGCCGATCACCCGGATGATCCGATCCTCGGGGTCCCAAAGCCGGGTTAGCGCGCCCCGGATCAGCTGCCATGCCGAGGGATCGCGCAGGTCGTAGGTGGCGTAGATCGGCGCGGGCATCGGCGAGGACAACACCAGCTGGCGCACCTCATCGCGGCGCAGCACCACGTTATAGACTTCGGCGTTCTCCAGCAGTTCGCGTTCCAGTTCGGGCAGCACCATGTCGTCGGCGGCGATCTGACTGAGGGCGGCGATCTGCGCACGCTCAAGCCGGGACAGCAGGTAATCCTCGCGGAACCGGGCAATCGACGGCACAAAGATCAGCACTTCGGCCAGCATCACGAAGATGATGGTCAGAAGCAGGAATCGGCCCGAGAGCGTTTTGAAAAACATCTCACCGCCTTTGCGCGATGCGGGCGACGGTCAGGGCAGATACTTTTGCACCAGCCCGACCACCCGCTTGACCCAAGGATTATCAAAGAGTTTGGGGGAAAAATAGGCACCCGCCGCACGCTTGTTGATCTCGTTCAGCGTCGGATAGGGCAGGACGGTGTTGGCGATGGCGCTCATCTTCAGGCCATTGGCGATGGCCATCGCCCAAAGTCCGATCAACTCGCCCGCCTGCGCGCCGACGATGGAGGCGCCTACCGGCTTGCCGCCGACGACCATCACCTTGACGAGGCCGGTGGTCTTGGCCTCTGCGATGGCGCGGTCGTTCTCATCGTATTTCCAGCGCACGACGGTCAGTCTGCCGCCATACTGGTTTCTCGCCTGCGCTTCGGTCAACCCCACCTGCGCCAGCTCGGGGTCGGTATAGGTGGCCCAGGGGATATGCGCGGTCTTGGCCTTGGACGGCAGCGCGAACAGCATCGAGCGGATGATGACGCCTGCGTGGTAGCCCGCGACATGGGTGAATTGCAGGCCGCCAGCGGCATCGCCTACGGTATAGACCTTGCGGTTGGAGGTTGAGCGCAGATCGGCGCCGACGGTCACGCCACCGCGTTCGTGGTTGACCCCCGCCTTGTCCAGATCCAACTTTTCAAGGTTCACCTTGCGGCCAACTGCGACCAACAGATGACTGCCTTCGAACATCCGGCCATCCTTGGCCTTCACCTTGATCGCACCTTCTTTGCCGGTGATCTTCTCGGCCATGGCACCCTCGGCGATCTCAACGCCCTCGGCGCGTAGCCGGTCGAGCACTATGCCCGCCAGCTCGGGGTCATCCTTGCCCATTGCCTTGTCGCCCTCGATCACCGTGACCTTGGACCCAAGACGCAAATGCGCCTGCGCCATCTCCATGCCAATCGGGCCACCGCCGATGATCAACAGGTGCTCGGGCCGGTCGCGCAGATCGAAGATCGTCTCGTTGGTGTAATGCGGCACCTTGTCGATGCCGGGGATCGGCGGCACGAACGGGCCCGAGCCGGTGGCGATGACAAAGCGGCGCGCCTCGATCACTGTCTCGCCTGCCTGCACTTCGGTGGCCGAGATGAACCGCGCCCAGTCGCGGATCACGGTGACGCCCATCGCCTCAAAGCGCTCCTCGCTGTCCAGGGGCGCGATGGTGTCGATCACGCTTTGCACATGATCCTTGGCGCTTGCGAAATTTACCTTGGGCTGCACCGGTGCGACGCCGAAGGGCTTGCCGCTTTGCATCGCATGGGCGTGCTTGCCGGCGGCGATCAGCGCCTTCGACGGCACGCAGCCGTAATTCAGGCAATCGCCGCCCATCTTGTGGCCTTCGATCAGCACGACGCTGGCGCCCATCTGCACAGCGCCCGCCGCAACCGACAATCCGCCCGAGCCTGCACCGATGATACAGACGTCAACCTTGATGCGTTCCATTGATCAGATGTCCTTTTTGCCGAAGGCTTTGAGGATGATGGGCAGGGCTGCCAACGCGCAGAGGCCAAGGATGGGTCCCAGGATCTGCGGCTCGAAGATGATGCCCAGGTTCGGGGTTTCGCCCCGGGCAAAGACCTCACCCAGACCCGCGCCGACCCACGTGTAGACCACGCCGCCGGGAATGATGCCGAAAAATGTGGTGAAGACAAAGCGCTTCAGCGAGACGCCGACCAGCGCGGGCAGAAGGTTGGCCACGAAGAACGGGACGGCGGGGACGAGACGGAGAAGGAACAGCACCGACAGCTCATTGTCGCGCAGGCCCTGCCGCAGTTTCGCGATGCGGCCTTCCGATGCATCAAGCCGCGCGGCCAGCTTGTCGCCCGCACCCCAGCGTGCGGCGAGAAAGATCGCGGTGGCACCTATGGTGGCGGCGGTGACGTTGAACAGCGCGCCCGGAAAGACGCCGAACAGGAAGCCGCCGGTCAGTGTGGCGATGGTGGCGCCGGGCAGCGAGAAGGCGACGATGACGATGTAGACCGCCATGAACCCCAGCGCGGTCGCAAGGAAATTCGCGTCGCGGAAGGCGATAAGGCGGTCGCGATTGTCGGACAGCGCCTCGAACGACAGGTAGTCGCGCAGGGTGAAGGCGCCGATCGCGGCGACGACGAGGATCGCGATCAAGGGCAGGCGGCGGGCAAACCCGCTTTTCGGGGTGTCGGTCATGTCAGTCATCGTTCCTGTCCCGTCTTTCGGTTGGTTCAGAAGATGACCGTCTGCGGCGGGGCGCGATACCCCGATCACGCGGCGTTGATCCGCCGCGACGGTTTAGCGGGGTTTGGGGCGGGATGTTACAGACCACGGCGCCGATTGCCCGGCAACGGCGGCGCAATGTTGCAAGTCTGGCCCGAATCCGCGCCTGCTTCGGTTGACTTGGGCCTGCAAGGCTTCTAGGAAGCGGGCTTCGAATATCGAGGGCCCTCGAATCCTACAAGGTTTGGGCCCTGTCTATTGGAGCTGCAGAGATGACGACGAAGCGCACATTTCAACCTTCGAATCTGGTGCGCAAGCACCGCCACGGGTTCCGTTCGCGCATGGCCACCAAGGCCGGCCGGAATATCCTGAACGCACGTCGTGCCAAAGGCCGCAAGAAGCTTTCGGCCTGAGTTCTACCGTAAGGTCAAAATCTTGACACCGCCGGAGACCCCCGTGGCAGGCCCCAAGGCCATAGCTGCGGAGCGGGCTCCGGCGGTTTCGTCTTGTCTGCAGGTCTTGCGCCATCGCGCCGATTTCCTGCGCGCCGCAAGGGCGCTGCGGCAAGGCACGCCGGGATTCTTGCTGCAGGCCCGGCAGCGCAGCGCGGATGAAACCGCCCTGCCCGGGGCGATCCGGGTCGGCTATACCTGTTCCAAGAAGGTCGGCAATTCGGTGGCGCGCAACCGCGCCAAGCGGCGGCTGCGCGAAGTGGCAAGGCTGGTCCTGTCCGATCACGGCAGGCCGGGTTGGGATTACGTGCTGATCGGGCGCGCCGGGGCCACCGTCGACCGTCCGTTCGACAAGATACTGGTCGATCTGCGCCTGGCGCTTGCCAAGGTGCACGGCCCATGACCCCGCTTGCCCATCTGATCGCCGCCCCGGTCCGCGCCTACCGTCTGCTGTTCAGCCCCTGGGTCGGCCACGGCTGCCGGTTTCAGCCGACCTGTTCGGCCTATGCCCTTGCGGCGCTGGGGCGTCATGGCGGGCTGAAAGGCGGCTGGCTGATGCTGCGCCGGATCGCACGATGTCACCCCTGGGGCGGGACCGGCTATGATCCTGTGCCGGGGACAGAAACTGACGATGACCAGCACCCATAGAGGCGGATGATCGGCCTCGCCGCGACGGGACATGCGACGGTGGCAACTGGTCCGCACCTGACTTTTCAGTGAATTTACAGGGTTAGGATGGTGCTGTGAGAGAGGATTGAACTCTCGACCTCACCCTTACCAAGGGTGTGCTCTACCACTGAGCTACCACAGCCTGCGGGCGGCTGATTAGACGCAATCGCCCCATGACGCAAGCGGGTTTTGCCACCCGCAGGGCGCGGCGTCAGTTCAGCACGACCGAATAGCGCACGATGCGATTGTTGTCGCTGTCGGCGATATAGAACCGGTTGCCGCGCGCCGCGATGCCTTCGGGATCATCGAAAAGGTTCGGGCCCAGACCCGGTGCGCCCGAGCCAAGCTGACCCAGCAGCGCGCCGCCATCAGCAGCGTCCGGGTCGATCAACAGAATACGGTGCGCGTCCTGATCGGCGACGACCAGATGCCCGGCAGGTGTCACGTCCAGATAGCGCGGCCCGATGAGGCCGAACTTCGGATGATCCAGCACCTGCAACAGCTGCAGATCGGGGCTGTATTTCACCAGTCGCCTTGCCGCGTTATCGGCGACCCAGACATTGCCGGCCAGATCCTCGGCCACGTCATGCGCGCCGAAATGGCCACCCGCCAGATGCACGACCGCTCCGTCCTCGATCGCGGCCAGCGCCCCGATGCCGCCCGCCATTGCATAGATCCGCCCGCTGGAATGCGCCAATGCGCCTTCGGTGCCCGACGCCTCGTAAGCCTGTCCCGGTGTTGCGCCGATATCCGCCGCGCTGTCGTAGACGAAAACCGCATTCAGCCCGCTAACCGCGATCACCGCCTGCCCGTCCGGACCAAACGAGACGTCGTGGACGTTGCGCAGGCTGCCCTCGCCCAGCATCTCGATCAGGTCCAGCGTCTCGGGATCGAAGACCGCGATCCGGTGGCCGAACTTGTCGGCGACATAAAGCCGCCCATCGGGGCCGAAGGCCAGATCGTGCGGGTCGTTCAGAACCGGCAGGCTGGCGCCGTCGAACGCGGCGAAGGGCGGCGCATCTTGCGCATTGGTGGCGGTTGCAACGCCAAGTGCGATGCCAAGGATGGGAATGAAGGCAAGGCGCATGGACATTCCTCGGGCAATCGGCCGCTTCCGGTCAGATCGAATATGGACCGCCCCCGCGGGAATGGATAGAGAGGGCGCCATGAGCAAAAAATCCCATATCACCGGCCCCGAGCCGGACCTCGCCACCAACGCCGAAAAAGCCGCCGAGGCGCGCGCCCGCGCCGAGCGTCTGAAATCCGCGCTGAAGGCCAACCTTGGCAAACGCAAGGCGCAGGCCAGGGCGCGCGACGACGACGACAAGGACGCGTAGCCAGGTATGGAATCCATTCTGGTCAAGGGCGGCGCCGAGCTGAGCGGCGAAATCCCGATTGCGGGCGCCAAGAACGCCTGCCTGACGCTGATGCCGGCGACGCTGCTGACCGATGCGCCCCTGACGCTGACCAACGCGCCGCGGCTGTCGGACATCCGCACGATGACGACGCTGTTGCAGTCGCTGGGTGCCGAAGTTCAGCCGCTGCAGGGCGGTCAGGTTCTGGCGCTGTCGTCGCATGACCTGACCAGCCAGCACGCCGATTACGAGATCGTGCGCAAGCTGCGCGCCTCGATCCTGGTGCTGGGGCCGCTCTTGGCGCGCTATGGTCAGGCCGAGGTCTCATTGCCCGGCGGCTGTGCCATCGGGGCGCGACCGGTGGACCTGCATCTGAAGGCGCTGGAGGCGCTGGGCGCCAAGCTGGATCTGCGCGACGGCTATGTCCATGCCAGTGCGAATGGCGGGCTGAAAGGTGCGGTCATCGACTTTCCCTTCGTCTCGGTCGGGGCCACCGAAAACGCGCTGATGGCGGCGACGCTGGCCAAGGGCACGACGCTGATCAGGAATGCCGCGCGCGAGCCGGAAATTGTCGATCTGGCGCAGTGCCTGCGTGCGATGGGGGCGCAGATTTCGGGCGAGGGCACCGGCGAGATCACCATCGAAGGCGTCACCGATCTGCACGGCGCCACGCATCAGGTTGTCACCGACCGGATCGAGCTGGGTACCTACATGCTGGCGCCCGCCTTTACCGGCGGCGAGGTCGAGCTGATCGGCGGCAGGATCGCCCTTGTCGGTGCGTTTTGCGAAAAGCTGGACGCGGCGGGGATCACTGTCGAGGAAACCCAGCGCGGCCTGAAGGTGGCGCGCAAGAATGGCCGTATCCGTGCCGTCGATGTGGTGACCGAACCTTTCCCGGGCTTTCCGACCGACCTGCAGGCGCAGATGATGGCGCTGTTGTGCACCGCCGAGGGCACCAGCGTTCTGGAGGAGCGGATCTTCGAAAACCGCTTCATGCACGCGCCTGAACTGATCCGGATGGGGGCCAAGATCGACGTCCACGGCGGCACGGCTACGGTGACCGGGGTGGAACGCCTGAAGGGCGCGCCGGTGATGGCGACCGATCTGCGCGCGAGCGTTTCGCTGATCCTGGCCGGGCTTGCTGCCGAGGGCGAGACGCTGGTCAGCCGCGTCTATCATCTTGATCGCGGCTACGAGCGCGTCGAGGAGAAACTCGGCGCCTGCGGCGCCAGAATCGAACGGGTGACGGCATGAGCGAAGACGCACGGTTCGAGGATGGCCACGAAGCGCCGCTGCATCTGAAGGCGCTGGAACCCGACGACCTGCCAGTGATCTCGGCGTTGGTGCAGGACGCGGTGTTTCCGATCACCGAACTCAGATGGGAGCCGAAAAAGCGGCGCTTCGCGCTTCTTTTGAACCGGTTCCGCTGGGAGGACCGCGCGGGGGATCGCCATGCGCCGGAACGGGTGCGTGCCTTGCTTGTCGTCGAAGACGTCACCAAAGTCGCCGCGCAAGGCGTCGACCGTCGCGACACGGACACCATCCTGTCGCTTCTGTCGATGGCGTGGGAGCCTGGCGAGGACGGCACCGGGCGGCTGATCCTGACGCTGGCGGGCGATGGTGCGGTGGCGCTGACGGCCGAGTGCGTGGACGTGACACTCAAGGATGTGACCCGACCCTATGTCGCGCCGTCGCGGAAGGTGCCGACCCACCCCGAGTCATGATCCGGCGTCTGACGCCCCGGGACGCCGCGATCTGGCGCGAGATCAGGCTTGAGGCGCTGCGGACCGATCCGCAGGCATTCTCATCCCGCTACGAAGACTGGGCCGACCGCCCGCTATCCGATTTCACCGCGCGGTTGGCCGGGGCTGGCATTTTCATCTTCGAAGACGCGGGAGCCGCCCTCGGCGCCGCAATCTTGTCGCCGGACGCCGATCCGGCCCGCACAGGCCGGGGCAGAGTCGAGGCGGTCTTTACCCGACCGCACGCACGGGGGCGCGGCATCTCGACCGGGTTGGTAAGGGCCATTGTGTCTGCAGCGCGCGACCAGGGACTGGTCGAGCTTTTCCTCGATGTGCACGCCAGGAATTCCGCCGCCCGCCGGGTTTACGAACGCGCCGGATTTGCTGTGACGGCTGACCGCCCGGAAGGCTCGAACAAAGCTTGCGAGATCACCATGCGGCTGGCGCTTGGCGGGCCTCTTGCGGTGGCCGAGGGACATTGACCGGACCAGGGACAGGTCCGGTCAAGGCCAGGCTCAGAAACTCTCCAGCAGACGATCGACCGCGCCGTCGTAGGGCAGATCGGCCAGGCCCGACATCGGCACCCCGAACAACTGCTCGGTCACCGGGTCAAGCCGATCCTGCGCCCCGGCATCCGCCAGCGCAAAAACCATATACATCTCGCCCAGATAGCCGCGCGCCAGATCGGGGTCGGCGGGCGAGAACGCCAGTTCGGCAAGCGCGTGATTATCGCGGAACGCCTGTTCCAGCTGCCCGATCCAGGCCTCTTCGAATGCCTCTCCATAGTTGACCGGCGCCAGCGCCTTGTGCACCGCCTCGTAGCCGTCGATCGCCGCGACCAGCAATTCGCCCGAGCCTTCCGCCAACGCCGCCTCGAAGGCCGCATCGGCGGCGGCCAGCGGCGCGCGCAGGGAGAACAGCGTCTCGGCTAGGTCAAACTTGTCACGCGCCGCCGAAATCTGCGCATGGGCGGCAACCTGCGCCAGGGTACCGACCAGCCCCACCATTCCAATTCTGACATTGACGACCGACGCTTCGGTCAGGGTATTGCCCGGCTCGGCCTTGATTGCGTCGATACGCAACGCGATGTCCCGCAAGCCGGTGAACTGACGGCTGCTTTCGTCGCCCGTGTTCAGGCATAGTGCTGAGGTCCCGTTGCTCAGGAAGGCCGCCCCCGCCTCGGTCCGGCGCCGGTTGGTGTCATCGAGGTAATAGGCCTGCTTTGGCGCCGCACAGGTGCCAACCTTGTAGGTCGACTTCTTCATTGTGGCGCGGAAATGCAGTCCCGCGTTTTGCGCAGGCGGATCGATCGTGCCGCTTGGGTCGCCCTGACCGTCGTTGAAGACCACATCGTAGCCGCCCAGATCCTCGTTCTCGTTGACGATCTTGTCGATCCACTTGCCAGCCAACCGCGCCGTCGCACCGCCCAGCTTGACCAGCCCCGCAATTGCCGGGTCGGCCGCCCCGAGGATGCCAGCCGCATTCAGGCCCTCTTTCTCGACCAGGTCGGCGACGTCGTTCAATAGCTCGCCAACTTGCGAATAATTCACCTCGTACAGCTTCATCTTGAGGTTCCAAAAGCTTGTCGGCGAACAATCATAGGCATGGAACCGCACCGTACGTTCGCCACCCATGGCACCGCCGGTGCCGATCAGAGGCAGGCGCAGTGGCACCAACTCGTCCCAGTCCTTGCCGGCCTCATCGGACGGATCGTCCCAGTCGACGTTGGAACATTGGATAAACTCGGTATCCATCAGCGAATGGTCGCGGCCATGATCCGCCGTCACCCGAACGCAATATTCGCTTTCGCCGCCGCCGTCGTCCTGATCGGTGGTCGCCGTCAGCTCGGTAATCGTGATCCAGTCGTTGATCTTGTCCGCGCCGACATCCTCATGCGCCAGCGCCAGGGTCGTGCCTGCCAGAATCCCGCAGATCGAAGCAAAATACTTCATGTCATCCTCCCGAAAATATACGTCGTGAAAAGGGTCGCTACCGACGCAGCCCGGGCCTTGCAAAAACATGAATGACCGGGAGGCGCCGCAGCGATTTTACCACGGATGCCGGTTTCGGACAAACCGGCCACGGCCTGCGCCAAGACCGGCCTTGGCCCCGGCACCCGGCAATTGCGCTTATCCGCCACCTGCCATAACAAGGCGCGAAACCCCGCACCTCAAGGAATCCCGCATGGCATCCTATCAATACGTCTACCACATGGACGGCGTCTCGAAGACCTATCCCGGCGGCAAGAAGGTGTTCGAGAACATCCACCTGAACTTCCTGCCCGGCGTCAAGATCGGCGTCGTCGGCGTGAACGGCTCGGGCAAATCCTCACTGCTGCGCGTCATGGCCGGCTGGGACAAGGACTTTTCGGGCGAGGCCTGGGCCGCCAAGGGCGCCCGCGTCGGTTACCTGCCACAGGAACCGGAACTCGACGAAACGCTTTCGGTCCGCGACAACGTCATGCTGGGCGTTGCGGGCAAGAAGGCCAAGCTTGACCGTTTCAACGAGCTGGCGATGAACTACACCGAAGAGACGGCGGATGAGATGGCCGCCCTGCAGGACCAGATCGACGCCGAGAACCTCTGGGACCTCGACAGCCAGATCGACGTCGCCATGGAAGCACTGCGCTGCCCCGCCGATGATGCCGAGATCGCAACCCTCTCGGGCGGCGAAAAGCGCCGCGTCGCACTGTGCAAGCTGCTCCTTGAAGTGCCCGACATGTTGCTTCTGGACGAGCCCACCAACCACTTGGACGCCGAAACCATCGCCTGGCTGCAAAAGCACCTGATCGACTACAAGGGCACCATCCTGTGCGTCACCCACGACCGCTATTTCCTGGATGACATCACCTCGTGGATCCTCGAGTTGGAACGCGGCCGCGGCATTCCATATGAGGGTAACTATTCCGCCTGGCTGGAACAAAAGGCCAAGCGCCTGGCGCAGGAAGCGCGCGAGGATAAATCCAAGCAAAAGGTGCTCGAGAAGGAACTGGAATGGATCCGGGCGGGGGCGAAAGCCCGTCAGGCCAAGCAAAAGGCGCGCATTTCGGCCTATGACAAACTGGCCGACGAAAGCGTCAAGGACCGCGTCGGCCGCGCCCAGATCATCATCCCGAACGGCCCCCGCCTTGGCGCCAAGGTGATCGAGGTCGAGGGGTTGAAAAAGCACATGGGCGACAAGTTGTTGATCGAGGACCTGTCGTTCTCGATCCCGCCGGGCGGCATCGTTGGCGTCATCGGCCCCAACGGTGCCGGCAAATCGACGCTGTTCAAGATGCTGATCGGCGAGGAAAAACCCGACGCCGGCACGATCACCATCGGCGACACGGTGAAACTGTCCTTCGTCGACCAGTCGCGCGATGCTCTGGATGCCAACAAGAACGTCTGGGAGGAAATCTCGGGCGGCGCCGAGATGATCGAGCTGGGCGACGCCCAGATCGCCTCGCGCGCCTATTGCGGCGCCTTCAACTTCAAGGGCGGCGACCAGCAAAAAAAGGTCGGGTCGCTTTCAGGCGGCGAACGCAACCGGGTGCACATGGCGAAACTGCTGAAGGACGGCGGCAACGTGCTGCTGCTGGACGAGCCGACCAACGACCTTGACGTCGAGACCCTGCAGGCGCTGGAAGCCGCCATCGAGGATTTCGCCGGCTGCGCGGTGATCATCAGCCACGACCGGTTCTTCCTGGATCGCCTCTGCACCCATATCTTGGCCTTTGAGGGCGAAGCCAAGGTGGAATGGTTCGAAGGGAACTTCGAGGCGTATGAGGCGGACAAGATCAGGAGGCTGGGGCCGGATTCCGTGGAGCCGAAGAGGGTGAAATACAAGAAGTTTACGAGGTGAGGCATGGCTCCGACTTCTCCGGGGCGCACTCGGTCGAGTGGACCGATTGCAATGCCGAACCGCGCTGACATCGCAGGCAGGACGGTACAGAGCCCCCATCTTGTAGTTTGCGCGGTGCGCACGTATATATGCAGTGCCTATGGAGGTCGCTCATACCGACCGTAGGGCAGGTGAGCCAATCGCAATGCGAACACGGCAACCCCCGCCCACGAATTGGGAAGTGCCTAGCGGTGCTGTGTGGAGGGTTTAGCGACCTTCTGCTAAGGCGGTCCGGCCTCATAAGCTGGGTAGCCGTCGAGGTGGGAACCCCAAGTGATCATAGGGGTGACCGAACCGCCTCGTTAGGGCGGTATACAAATACTGAGCGTTTGAAGCGCTCAAGGCCTTGAGCATCTCAAAGGACTTACCTGATAAGATTCTTGTTTAGGCTGGAAGGGCGAGTGCGTTACGCCGATGTAATCGGAACAATCGCGCTCTTGCTGACGATACTCGGGTTCTTCGTGTAACGTTGGGCGGCTTCGGCCGCCCTTCCTCTTTAGCCAGCCGTCGTTGCGTTCAGCACCCCGTAGGGTGCGTGCTCGCACGCACCATCCCCCAACCGACGCCCAAAGACATGGTGCGTGAAATCACGCACCCTACGCCCCCACCCGCCTCAAACCTCCGCAATCACCTCGCCCAGCATCTCGCCGGTCATCCGTGATCCGTCCTCGCTGTGCAGCTTGGCCCGCACCTTGTCGATCATCGTGATCGCGTCGTCGCGGGTCTGCTTGTCGGGCCATTCCGAGATCGCCGCCATCGTCCGCGGGCTGGTGCGGATTACGGTCACCCGCGCGGCGCCGAGGTCTTTCAGCGCGGGCAGACGCTTTTCCCTCAGGTTTCGCAGGCTTACCTCCTGAGCCGTGCCATCAGGCACTTCCCATGTCGTGATTGTGACATAGCGCATGATCCGCATCCCTTTGCCTGGTTGGTCCGGCGCAGCATAGCACATCGTGCGGATGCTGCCTGCCCCTGCGGAACCCATCCGCGCGCCCGTGCATTGACCCTTCGAAGAGGAGAGACCGATGTCTGCAAAGACCAGCCAACCTTCGCCCGAGTCAGACCCCCGTGCGGGCCCCCGCGC
>JBBKVJ010000340.1:0-3698 GCA_037968375.1 Paracoccaceae bacterium
ACCCGCTGTCAGGCTGGGCGCGGCGCAGGTAACGCTGCCGCCCGGCGCCTTTCTGCAAGCGACGCAGGAGGGCGAGAATGCGCTGGTTTCCGCTGTATTAGAGACTGTTTCGGGTGCGAAACGCGTGGTCGACCTTTTTGCCGGGGCGGGCACTTTCGCGCTGCCCATCGCCGCCGTTGCCGAGGTTCACGCCGTCGAAAGCGATGCCGCGATGATGGCAGCGCTCGACCGGGGCTGGCGCGAGGCTGCGGGGCTCAAGCGCGTCACGACCGAGACGCGCGATCTGTTCCGCCGTCCGCTGCTGCCGGATGAGCTGAAGCGCTATGATGCCGCCGTCATCGACCCGCCACGCGCCGGTGCCGAGGCGCAGGTGGCCGAGCTGGCGCGCGCGAAAATTCCCCGCGTCGTCCACGTCTCGTGCGACCCCGCAACCTTTGCGCGCGATGCCAAAACCCTTGTTCAGGCGGGATACCGCCTTGATTTCGTGCAGGTCGTGGATCAATTCCGCTGGTCGCCACATGTCGAGCTTGTGGCGGCGTTCACCGACCTCCATATCGCGCGGTGAGGGCAATGGTGGAGCGGCGGATGGACACTCGGCAACGGCTGGCGGCGTGGTTGGACCGGCCTGTGGTGCGCAACGCCATCCTGGGCGTGATCGTGTTTAACGCGGTGATCCTGGGGTTCGAGACCTCCGATACGATCATGGCCCGCGCCGGTGCCCTGATCCTGCTTCTGGACAGGCTTTGCCTTGCCGTCTTCGTGACCGAAATCGCAGCCAAGCTGATCGCCCATCGCGGCCAGTTCTTCCGCTCGGGCTGGAACCTCTTCGATTTCGCCATCGTCGGGATTTCGCTGGTGCCGGGCGCGCAGACGCTGACCGTCCTGCGCGCGCTTCGTGTCTTGCGGGTGCTGCGGGTGATCTCGGCGCTGCCCCGTCTGCGCCGCGTGGTCGAAGGCTTTGTGATCGCCCTGCCCGGCATGGGGTCGGTGTTTCTGCTGATGGGGCTGGTGTTTTACATCGGTGCGGTGATGGCGACGAAGCTCTTTGGCGACAGCTTTCCGCAATGGTTCGGCGATCTGGGCGGCTCGGCCTATTCGCTGTTTCAGATCATGACGCTGGAAAGCTGGTCGATGGGCATCGTCCGCCCGGTGATGGAGATCTACCCCTACGCCTGGGCGTTCTTCGTGCCGTTCATCATGATGACGACATTCGCGGTGGTGAACCTGCTGGTCGGCCTGATCGTGAACTCGATGAACGATGCCCATGCGGTCGAGGAGGTGGAAAGGACGGATGCCCACCGCGATGAGGTCATGGCCCGGCTGCTGGCCATCGAAGCGCTGCTTGCCGACCGGCAAGATGCCCGCGATGTGACTTCACGAGAGCCCCGGATTGAGGTATAAGCCCTCAAAACACGACCTTAAAAACCAAAACCCGAGGCAGATGAGACCACAAATGCGGATTTTCCAGCTATTCCTCGCACTATGCATGATCGTCGGCCTGTCGGCCTGCGCCACCAAGTTTCGCACCTATGACGGGCCTGAAGTGACCCGGGTCGTGGTGATGAAAGCCGACCGCAAGATGTATCTGATGAATCACGACAAGGCGCTGAAGTCTTACGATTTCGATCTTGGCTTTGCGCCTGCGGGTCACAAACAGGTTGAAGGCGACGGGCGCACGCCCGAGGGCCGCTATTTCATCGACCGGCGCAATCCTGACAGCAAGTTCTACCTGTCGATCGGAATTTCCTATCCGAACGAGGCGGACCGCGAATTTGCCTCGGCGATGGGGCTGTCACCGGGCGGCGATATCTTCATCCACGGCGGGCCGCGCAAGGGTCTGGACAAGGATGTGCCGGATTGGACGGCGGGCTGCATTTCGGTCAAGGACCGGCAGATGGAAGATATCTACGCGATGGTGCGCGACGGCACGCCGATAGATATTTTCCCATAAATTGTCAGACGGTTAGCCACCGGTGACCAGGGTCCACCAGATCTTGCCGGCCGGCTCCTGATAGAACGAGAATCCCATGTCGCGCGCCGCTGGATCAAGAAGGATCGAACGGGTGTCGGGCTGTGCCATCCAGGCGGCGAGGGTCTCAAGCTCGGTCTCGTTGGTTTCCGAGATCAACTCGCCCTTGAACTGACCGGTATATCCCGCCCGACGCACCCGATCGATCGGCGACGACCCGTCCGAGCCGAAATGCCAGGGCCGCGCCTGCACCGACATGTCGCGCGAATGCCCGGCGGCGGCCCGGCTGAGCGGCTCGTTCAGCTGCAACTGGCTGACCGCAGCCGCCTGACGCAGCGCGTTGACAGATTCGAGCATCCGGGCCTGGATTTTCGGCGCCTCCGAGGCGGAAATCTTGTAGACGCCCGGAACCGGTCTGCCGTCGTTGCCGACCTGCGGGGCGCACCCGGCGATCAAAACCACAAGGGACGCTGCGATAAGTGATTTATACAAAGCCATTTTCCTGCCCGACTCGGTTTTCTGGCGGCAAGCCATACAAGGTTGCTAGTTGCACTTCAAACACTGTGTTTGACATTAATCGGCGCAATAACGCCGGTTTGATTTGAAACGCGCGCCCCCCCGCACTAGGTTCCACGCGAACGAGATCAGGAGTTCCGACATGACTTGCGACAAGTCCGCCCCCCTCAACCGCCGCCGCTTTCTCGGCTCGGCCACCCTTGCCTTTGGCGCCGCCGCGGTTCCCGGCTGGGCGCAGCAGACCGGCTTTGGCGACAATCTGCCGCTGGACGAGGTCGGTCCGGCGGTCAGGCGCAACATCTCAAGCTTCTCGGCCCGCGACTGGCGGCCCTATTTCGACCACACCCGCGGTGGCGCGATTCTGGTCGATATCAACTCGCGCGCCGTGCATTACTGGAGCGCGGACCAGACCACCTATCGCCTGTATCCGTCATCGATCCCGCTGTCCGAGGATCTGACCCGGCGCGGGCGCACCAGTGTCATCTTGAAGGACCCCAATCCCGACTGGCGCCCGACGCCGGCGATGAAGCAGCGCAATCCCGAGTGGCCCGACTATATCGAGCCGGGGCCGGACAACCCCCTGGGCACCCGCGCCCTGCATCTGGGGTGGCAGTATTACCGTATCCACGGCACGCATGACACGCGCAAAATCGGCCGCAAGTCGTCGAACGGCTGCATCGGGCTGTACAACGAACATATCGAAGAGCTGTTCGTGATGGCGAATGTGGGCACCCAGGTTCTGGTGATCTAACCGCGCGCGACACCACTGCACTGTAAGTTGCGCGGCGTGGTCAGTCGCCAAGCTGTGCTGCGACGACGCGGATCAGTTCGGGCATGGCGACCGGCTTGACCAGCACCCGCTGGTCCTGCAGTCCGTGCGGCAGCGGCGTGCTGGCATCCCCGGTCATGAAGATCACCTCGATGCCCTTCTCAAGGCAGGCCCGTGCGAACGGATAGGATTTTTGCCTGCCGAGCGAGATATCCAGTACTGCCAAAGCCAGATCCTGGTGCGACAGCAGCGCCGCCGCCTGCTCCAGATTACCGGCAACTCCGGCCACGTCAAAGCCGTGGGCCTCAAGCTCGGCCTGAATATCCATGGCGATCAGGGCCTCGTCCTCGACGATGATGATCCGGCGTTCAGTCGACATCGGCGGTCTCGGTTCTGAACGTCATTTCGACCCAAAGGCCGCCCGGCCGGAATTCGACAACCGCC